>CAZTQR010000078.1:0-15019 GCA_964615795.1 uncultured Ignavibacteriaceae bacterium | reverse complement strand
CTGAGGGGCTTACGGAATTTTGTGCCGTTGAACACAACATCTTCGCGTTTGCCGCTTCGGAGGACTTTGTCACCCTGCTCACCGAGTACCCACCTGAGCGCATCAACAATGTTAGACTTGCCTGAACCGTTCGGGCCGACGATAGCGGAGACTCCGCTGTCAAATTCAATGACAGTCTTGTCAGCAAAGGACTTGAATCCGAATATTTCAAGTTTGGAAAGATACAAGTGTCAGCGGGCGCTTAAATGATTGACAAGATCCGTTATCTCTATCACTCCGGTGAACAGCCACAGGTAAGTGTATATGCATGCGAAGAATATCACAATGATCGCAATACCGTAAATGTACACCTTTCCTGTCTTGATGTCGAAAAGCGACCTGGCACCGAGAATGACGCGGTTAAGATACAATAAGTAGAGTATGAAGAACAGCCACAAAGCAACTGTGACATATTTGCTGTTTGATTCCGCAAGCTTGTACAGCACGGTCCCCAAAGGCAGAAAAACAAGCATCGGTAATGTTGACCACACGCTGATGGTGAATATATTCTTGAAGAAGGATTTTCCTCTTGTGTAGAATGATATGAAGTAGAGTATGAATGATGTGATGACCATCAGCAGAAAAATTGTAACCGCGACCGAACTAAGAAGATAGAACTTGTTATTTGCCACTTCGCTGAACAGGATCTTTGAAGAATCATTCGTAAGCAGTCTGGCAAGGATCATATCAAGTGAATTGGAGGCCTTGAGAAAATACAGAATGGATGAAGCAAACAAGGACAATCCCAGAGATATGCAAAGGGCTATAAGAATGTTGTATCCGTTCGATACAATCATCTGATCTTTAACAAGGGAATAGAAGTAAGTCGGTTTGTACAGACATCGGATCATACCCGACCTCAGTTTCTTGTCTCTGTTGAGGAAAAAGAGGAGAACGATCATTGCCAGAATTCCGACAATTATGAATACATACGGAAAATCCGGAATGTGGTTGCCTTCCTGTATTCTCGGAAGATCTTCATTGTGAATTATTCTTTTCACATAACCCGCCGAGCGCTTTTCTTCGCGCATGAAAGTATGCAGTCCGTCAGTGACAAGCATTGCATCTTCAGAAAGCGGATAGTTGAGCGGATTTGACGAATGCCAGTCAGCAAAGGAAGATACAAAACCTCCCATCATGAATTGCTGGATCTTTGGCAAAGTCTCACTCAGAAATTTCATCTGAGCTTCCTGCGAGCGGATGTCGCTGAAACCGTTCGTATTGGAATTTTCGATCCTTATACCGAAGCGTGAGGCGAAAAGATTCTGGTTCTTTCTGTTTGACGGCGGCTTTTGCCTGCTGGTTAGCTCAGAGACTGAATTTCTGATCTCATCGTATCGCTTGCCGTAAAAATTTATGCCCACAAAATCAACATATTCGGAGCAGATGTCTTCGTTGTAAGTCCTTGAGGTGTAATATTTAAGTCTCTTGCTGAGTGAGTCTGCAAGCGCGGCCGCAGACTGCACATAAGCGGCACACTCACTGTTTGAAACGTCAAAGTCATTTCCCAGTCCCCAGGCAACTATGCACGGAGCATTTATGTCGCGGTCAATCACATCTGCAAGCGTGTTAAGGTAAAGTCTTACACGTTTGTCATCGTCAAAGTACTCCGCATCTTCTTCGTTAAGCGGGATCTCCTGAAACACGAAGAGCCCAAGCCTGTTTGCGATCTCAATAATATAGGGGTGCGCAGTTCGACCGGGGACTCTCAGAGCATTGAAGCCCAGTCTTTTGATGGAACTCAGGTCGCTTTCAGCGAACTCATAAGACAGCGCTGTGGAACTTCCCGGCTGATCTTCGAAATAGTTGATGCCGGTAAGCTTTGTTTGCCTGCCGTTCACAAACAGCTGTCCGCTTTTGTAAGAAACATTTGTAAATCCGGTGATCTGATTGAATTCGTCAACGACATTCTGACCGGCAAAGATCAATGTTTTTACCGTGTACAACTCTGGCAGGTCCGGCGTCCAGAGTATAGGACTTTGAAGCCGCGCATTCTGTTCAACGCGTAGAGAATTGTTTTCTCCGATCTCGATCGGCTCCGCATCTGTGGAGGCAACTTCCGCTCCGGTTGAATTTCTGATCACGATCGTTTTTACGGAGAAAGCGCTGTCAATGCCTGAGCTTATGAACCTGCTGAGATTAGAGGATTTGACCGTTGCGGTGTTGGTCAGATCAACCGAGAGGACATTGTCAACCGTGTATCTGACAATGCTTCTCTCAACATGAAGCTTCGGCACGGCAAGCAGGTAAATGTCTTTGTTGATTCCGCCAGTGGTAGTTCCGTAGTTGATCTGATCAGAGAGCGGCAGAGTGTTGGAAAAATTAAGTCTGCTGTTAACAGAAACTGTAATCTCGTTAGAATTTCCTATAATGCCGTCATTTACAGGAGAAATTACGGGAGTCTGGCCGCCGGTGTGCGTGGCGACGAAATTGCCGTTGATCTTGACATCGCATTCATAGTCAATGCCTTCGGCAACAAGTATGAAAGAATACAGAATTAGGTACTCTGCGGGTATATCGAATTTCCTTCTGAAAAGCGCAGTTTCTTCGAAATTATAAGAGAGCGGTACAGATACTTTCTGGAAGTTCTTCCCTTCGTTGAAAGAAACATCCCATTCCCCGTTTAGGCTGATCTTTTGCCTGGTGGGGGAGGCGCGGTACAAACCTATGTTTGAGATATCGGTTTCCTGAGATCTTTCATAGACCCGAATCTGAGCAAACGAGTCTTCGAATAAAAAAGCCGGTATTGCTAGCATCAGCATAACAACACCGGCGATTTTCAGAAGGTATTGAAGACCCATTCAGATTCTTTAAATTCGTTGCAAATATAAGCATTGATGCAGGGAATTTAAAGATTGGAATGAAGGCAGATCAACAATTTTGCCTGTGCACTATGTGAGTTTTTTTGAGAGTTTCTTCCCTCCCTGTGTCTGCCTGGGTTTCTTGGCCGGAATTTGATCTCCAATGTTGCTGTCAGTATCGGTCCCGGTTTCAATTGCCTTCTTGATCTTGTTAGATGACTCCTTTAGATTCTTGATCTTCAGAGTTAACAGCCATATCTGCTTCTGTATCTCTTCGATGTCGCCTTCGAGCTTTGTGTTGTCCTTGTTTGCCATGACAGTGATTTGTTTAATATTTCGCCCTTTATATAAAGGGCTCTGCTTGTTTGACAGTGTTCCTTTCCTACTCTTTCTGAAAACATCGGGGCGGAATATATATTCCGCCCCGCCTCTCCACCTCCATCACTTCACCATTACCATCTTTCCCACCATACCACCTGCAACCGTCTCCAGCCTGTAATAATACACCCCCGAAGACAATCCGCCTCCGTTAAACTCCGCCTTGTGCCTGCCTGCGGACCTGTGGCCATTCACCAGTTCCTTCAGCAGCCTTCCTCCCGTATCATAAACGCTTAATCTGACGAAACCGGCGGTCGGAACATTGAAGTCTATAGATGTGACGGGGTTGAAGGGATTCGGGAAATTGGCAATACTGACATCGGAAGACTTGTTAGGTGCTTCTTCCACAGGCAGTTCCCGAATTGATACGAAGATGTCTTGTGCGTGGTTGTAGGCAATTACAAGGTTGCCGCCCTGCAATGCCATTGCAGTGTGTCCTTCCGGAGCCAATCCCTGATTGACTGTCTGCATATTGCCGCAGTTTCCGGATTCGTCAGTTAAGCTAATTTCCTGGATTTGAAGCTGTCCTCCCTTTTCTCTTATGAACGGGATTTGAAATATATTCTTGCGGCGGTCAAAGAGTGAATTTCCGATTGGCCCGATATCCGATCTCGAATTCTCGGATTTGTTCACCCTGCAGGATATCTCGATCGGATACATGCCTCCGTCGTATGGCTTGCCTGTGGCTGTAAATCTCTTTGCCTTTACTGTGGTTATCCCTTCCGACTTTTCGTTCCAGTAAACAAGCAGTCCCCCTATGTCATCGGCAAGGGCGTTCGGGCATTCGTAAATTCCGACTGCACTCAACTCTGTCCGCCACAAAAGTTCAAACTTTGGCGAAAAGCACTTGACCTGAACATCTCCTGCTCCTTCAACCATTCTGCTCTCCGGTGCTATGCAGAAATTCGCTCCGGATCTCACCGGCCTGTGGAAGTAATCAACGGTCTTCTCGCAAATCGCCGGGAAATATTGTCTGTGAATGCTTGTGCCGCTTGAATTGCCAAAATGATTGCCTTCAATGTTCAGCAGCGCCGCATATACATCATAACTCCCCGAATCGGAATATGAGATGTTCCTGGTGTCAAGCCAGGTGCATATGATCTCACTGCTCTCTGTAAATATCACTTCGGGCTTCCTCTGATCGTCCTGATGCCTGATTATCTGAACCTCGTTTCCGTTTTGCCAGAGCTTCTCACCGTGCCTGCTGATAAGCTGACCGTGAATGTCAAAATTGCCCTCAGTGAAGTTCTCCCACATAACGGCAATGGAAAGATCATCGCTCTGTACTGCCCTGGGTGCGAGATTTGTTCCTTCATAATAAGAAGAGAGCATTGCCGGATCCCGGTCCGGTATTCCAAGCGCCGATATTCTCATCATGCATACTTCATCATCTTTCCTGTAGATTATCATGCATCCTCCGGATCCGTCCGTAAATACCATCGGATAGTCATCTCCGGCGCTGAATTCGGTACCGAGATCTTTGTCGGCAATCACTCCCCCTCGTGCCCAGGACTCCCTCCCGTCAGTCAGTATCTTTTGTGCATACAACGATCCGCCGTGCTTCATATCTATCCAGCAGATAATCGTACCGTCCTGTTTCCTGTCCATCATTGATACTGCGGCTGACGGGTAGAGCCTGTATCCTTTTCCCTCGGTAAGAGATTGCGTCTTTACCTGAGAGATTGAATCCCTTAACAAAATCATGCTCATTGCCAATGCAAGAACCAAAATGCTGAACTGTCTCATTGCTTCTCCTCCGGATGTTTTGATTTTGAAATATTCATTTCGTTTGTGCTTGTTGTTCTCTAAATTTGCTCCGGTGTCGCTTTGATGCAATCCTTGCTTTGTTTCGTTCTCATTCAGTCAGGGTCTGTTCAGCTTTATCATTTTGATCAATGAACTCTCGCAAAACTACTCTTATTCAATCCTCGATTCAAAAATTTTTTTTGAGGTTTGTGAAAAAATATCGGGTGCTGAATTGGCGGAACGCTGCATTCACAGGGCTTGAGGACTATGTAGCATATTTCAGAAAATAATGAACTTACAATGCTTTTATGGCTGAACAACCTGCCTAAGCAGGATTTCCTGAGCTTCTCAAGGTTTGTCAGATCTCCTTATTTCAATTCGAATAAGAAGATCGTATTGCTTATGAACATGCTCGAAAAGAGATACCCGGAAATCCGGGAGAAGCATGTTACAATAAAATGGATATCCAATGCAGTAAAGAGCAGGTCTATCCTTAGCCCGGTAAACTACCGGAAACTGCTGTCTGACTTCACAAAGCTCTTTGAGGATTTTCTTGTGCAGAATGAAATTGATAAGGACGAAACCTTCAGGACTCTTATGCTCCTCCGCGACCTTCGCAAACGCAATATCAAAAAGCGCTTCGACCGCCACTTCAACGAGATAATGAAAAAGCTCGATCGCTCATTCTCGAAAGACGGGGACTACTACTTCCTTAAGGCCTCTGTGGTGGCGGAAAAGTACCTAAGCGACTTTGCGGAGATCAAACATGAATATTCACCCTATCTTCAGATGCAGTCGGATTGCCTCGACTACTACTACCTCTTTGAAAAGCTTCATGTGATCCATCAGATGCATCAGGCATCTAATAAGAGGGACCCGTCGCAGAAGTACAGCGCGCGTTGGCATCACGAGCTTCTTGATTTCGTCGGCTCTGAGATTGACGTCATCAAAAGGCATCACCCGAATATATATGTGATATACCTTACCCTCAAAATGCTGGAAGACCGTGATGACTCATACCTCAAAATGCTCATTGAGTTTCTCGGACAAACGATCAGGAAAATGCCTGATGACAAGCTGAGGCATCATTTCAGCTATGCCGTCAGCTATTGCATTTCAAAGATCAACTCGGGAGATGAAAGGTTTAGGAAGTTTGCTCTGGATCTGTATAAGAAGATGGATCAGCTTGGCCTTCTTACAATTGACGGAAGTATTATGGATTCGGACTTCAGCAATGTGGTGAATATATCCATTTCTGAAAAAGAGCTTGATTACGCGGAAGACTTTGCGGAGAGATACAGAAAACTGATAGTACAGGAGTTCGCTAAAGATGCTTACAGTCTGGCTAAAGCAAAGATCCTTTACTTTCACGGGAAGTATGATGAGATGTTCAGGTTATTGGGTGATGTGGAGTACCGCGATCCAAATTATTATATCAATTCGAAGTTCCTTACTGCCAGGGCATATGCCGATAAGCGTGAGCGGGAAGGCTCCAGATATATCATTGAAAATCTGAAGCAGTACGGCAGAATGAATGCGGAAATTTCCGAACAACAGAAGAAGTCCATCAGGAACTTCGTCAAATACTATAATCTGCTGGTAAGGTCATTTGAAATGGATGAACGCAAGAGAGCGAAACTTTTGGGCGAAGCGCTGTCCAGGCTATCAGGAGAAACGGGCTTCGTTCCGGCTAAGAGTTGGTTCCTGGAGAAATTCTCGGCCGTGGGCGGCAATTGATTAAATTAAAAAGGTTCTCTTGATTTCGACGGAGAACATCCCTTCAAAACAAGGCATGCATTAAGGAATTACTCTAAGTGCATAAAGATCTTCTTATCGCTTTGCGGATAATCTGTTTACGCAAATCACAAACTGTTACCGGAATTCCATTACAACTGACGGCACATCCGCAAGTTTTCTGTGAATGGGAACATAAACTCTTTTTGAAAATATGTTGAAGTCATTTTCCTTAATCACATTCAGGATCTTCCTGTAATTCCTGCTCATAAGGCCGACTGCTACACGGCTGTCTCTCTCAAGCATGCTTATTCCCTTGTCTGCAACGTCATAATAATCCGCCGCCCGCTTTACCTGATACTCCATTAGCTCTCTGAAACTGCTGTTCTGTGTCTGCCGCATGAGTTCATCCTCCGTATATCCGAACATCTTCATTTCCTCAGCAGGAAGATATATCCTTCCCTGTAGTGAATCCTCCTTAATATCTCTGAGAATATTGGTCATCTGCATGGCTATTCCGAGATCAACGGCATAGCCGAAAGCTTCATCATTTCTGAATCCGAATACATGCGTTGTCATGAGGCCGACAACTGACGCCACTTTGTAACAGTATATCTTCAGGTCTTCAAAGTTCTCATACCTTGTTTTGGTAATGTCCATGTTTACGCCGTCAATCAATTCGTTTGGCAGGTTTTCGGGAATTCCGAACTTTGAAATGGTGTCCTTGAGGGCTATCATTATGGGATGGTCAATATATTCACCTTTATACAGTGCCTTCAGCTGTCTCCTCCATTCTTCAACTGCTTCGGCTAACTTTTGGAGACTCTCCTCTGAGTTCAGTGACCGGAAGATGTTCTTGTCAACAAGATCGTCAATGTAACGGCAAAAGGCGTAGATCGAATAGCAGGCGTTTCTCTTTTCGGGTGGCAGAAATCGTGATGCAAAGTAAAAAGTCTTTGCATGCATTTTTGAAACGTCTCTGCAATACTGGTACGAAATTGTAAGCTTTTTTTCGATAGGGATCATAGTGTTTTGAAATATTCAAGACGGCTAACAAGCCCCTGATTTAAAAAAATTCCGAAGCTAATGTTAATAAATTACAAATTTTCGGAGCATAAACCACGGGCGGTTCAGCAAAAGATAAAACGCCGGTGCAACCTCATAATCATTTTTGCTCACATGTAATGCAATGTCTCACTACGGAACGGCGGAGATCATTTTCGGGGGTTCAGCGGCCTTATCTCCACTTCGCTCAGCAGTGCATTTTGCGGAAGTTCAGCCGCAAGGAGGCAGGTCTCTGCAACATCCGCCGCAGAAAGAATTGTGTCTCTTCGCGAATTCAGCTCAGCGCCCTCATTGTCAAAGAAATTCGTGTCAACAGATCCCGGGCATACTGTCACAACCCTTATGCCGCTTTTGCGCACTTCAGCCATAAGCGAACTTGCAAGCCCCATCACGGCATGCTTGCTTGCCGAGTAAATGGATGCTGTTGCAATCCCGTTCTTTCCGGCTATTGATGAAATGATGATAATGGTGCCGGCACGTGCCCTGAGCATGTATGGAAGCGAATATTTACAGCACAGATAAACTCCTCTCACATTAACGGCAAACATCTCGTCGAAGTCCTTTGTTTTTGAATCTGCAAGGTTCGCAAATCTCCCGAACCCCGCATTGCAGATCATCACATCAATTCCGCCGTTCACAGCCGCCGCCTCTATCATTTGTTTAACATCTTTCTCCTTTGTAACGTCTGTCCTGATGAATCGGTAATTCTTGTTCTTAATTTGCCCTGACTCGGTCCTTGAAGCATCAACGACTGAATAGCCTGCTTTGAGAAATGCCTTTGTGCAAGCGAGTCCGATGCCTTTGGATGCACCCGTTATGACAGCTGTCTTCTTCATGAAGTCAGTAAGGGTTTGTTTCTTCCGGGCATGTTACTTCCGGCAGGGCGTTCTTTATTCCGCAAATAACGGAGCATTGTCTATGAAGATAAGATACTTGTCTATCAGGTCATCTTTCATATAGAATATGTTGCAGAAGTTCACTGTCACTTTCTTCTCATCAAGCCGCGTGTATTCAACCTGTCCTTCCCATACAATTCCGGCTCCGCTCTCCCAGTGGTTGAGCACTTTGTGACTGCTTGACTTTATCATTCCGAAGAATGCCGCCACATAATCTTCGATGGCCTTTCTTCCTCTTACTTCAGGTGCATTGCCGAACCTGAATATTCCGTCTTCCGTGATAAGTTCCGAGAAGCCCTTTGCATCCTTTGCGTCAATTATCTGCCCGATCTTCTCCAGCCATTGCTTTCTTTCCATTTATGATGTGTTTGAATTTGGGATAAAAAGTCTGCGAAGTTGGTGATCTTACCCGCATAATTCAATGCCTATAAAATGGAACTTTCGTGAGAGTCCTGACCTGAATTTGGTTTCTAATCAAATCCCCATTCATTAGCTTCATTCCAATCTAACCCCGGAAGGGCATACAAATTATGGCCAATTACAAGATCAGGCTTCAGATCATTGCAACTGCAAACGACGACGGCTCAGATGCCGCAAACATTACTTCAAACACAATAACGGGATATCTTCCTGTGCTAAATCAGATCATGTCTCCTGCTGAGATTGAATTTGTGTTCGATCCCGTAAATGATTTCCTGAAGATCAACAGCACTTTGCTCAACAGGGATTTTACTCCTCTTGAGAAGCCAAATGTCGGAACGGATAAATGGGATCATGAACCTGAAGTGGATTCGGATACGCACAGTGCGGCAAGAACATCCATTGCCATGCAGTTCAGAAAGAAACTGGTTGTGATCTACCGCAAGCGAAAGAAACTCGATAAGGACGATGACGGCAACTGGTACATCGCAAATAAGGGCGGCGGATCATCAAGCGCGGGATCTTACTTCGTAAACATGTCAACATCAAGCAATGCAATTGATCTTGGACACGAGATCGGACATTACCTTCACCTTCCCCACACTTTCACTGAGGGAGTGGCTGATGTTGATGATGCGGCGGCAAAGATCAAAGCTTATGTTGATGACGGCAACAGCAAAGACGACGGGCTCAACGCTCTTGACGGCGACAGGGCGGTTGTGCTTGATACGCCGGCAGACTGCAAAGGAGCGATCTTTGAAAGCGAAGGGCTTACGGTTTGCGGGCCTGTTGGGGAAATACTTGTTCCGGTGAACTTCGGAAATGAGATAAAGCTTTACACACTCGCGCCTGACAGGAACCTTGTAATGAGTTATTTCAAGGGATGCAGTGAGACCGGCGACAAGACCATCTCGCCTCAGCAGGCGCGCCGCATACGAGACGGACTCGAAATGCGAAACAGGCATGACCTGATCAGCATTGCTCCGTCGCTGAATTATGTGATCCACAGAGGAGGGTCGGCCACCGGAGGCGCAGTGTCTGACATCAAAGCGGCTCATGTAAGGGCAGGGCGCTTTGCAACTGCAGTGATTGACAGTGACGGAAATCTCAAAGTGATAGTCTGGGATGTTGAAGATGGCGGTAAAAAAGTCAGACGAAAGGGCTCTGCCTCTGCCGGCGGAGTGCAGAAAGTTTCAATTACGGGAATTGGACTGAACCATGTGGCAACCGCCGTTATTACATCCGGCAAAAAGCTTAAGGTGATAATCTGGAAGATCAGGGAGAATGGAGACGTTGAAAGAATGAAAGATGCAGATGTTAATGAAGAGGTGAATGATGTTGCCTGTTGCATTTCACGTTACAATATGGGCGCTAACTACATAGCAACTGCCGTGCGGCTCAAGAACGGATCACTGAAAGTACATGTGTGGAAGACATATGCAGACGGGAGAGTGGCCTTGAGCGATTCTGCGGATGCCGGTAAGGTCAATAGTGCGAAGTCAGGTATCGCCACCCCGGGGCTGAACATTTCGTGGATAGGCGCAAGCAGTCTCGTGACTTTTGTAAGGGATGAAGACAACTCACTGCGAACGGTACTCTGGTATTTTGATGAAGACAACAAACTGCACAAGATACAAAGCACTTCTGCCGAAGAGTCCTCTCCGGGTGTGATTGCCGGATGCAATGTTTCAAGGGAAGTTGCACTCACGGCGTTTCAGGACTCATCAAAAAATCTCAGGTTGCGCGCGGCCGGTACGCCGTTTGACGGAAAGTTCATTGAACACAGAGGTGTCAGTTCGGCTGGAAGCATCTCAGACGTTGCCGTGTGCGGAATGGGTACTGAGATGGCTGTTACCGGCGTAAAGATCAGCGGGGACAAGCTCAAGCTGATACTGTGGAATGTAACAAGGTACGGCGGAAACATTGCGCGTGCGGCGGACAAATCGGCGAATGATGTGTTCTCGAAATTGTCAATGTGTCCTGTTAACACCAATCAGTTCGTTACGGCTATGCGTGACGGCTCCGGAAACATAAAGATCGTTGCATGGTATCTGCTGGGAGCGCTTGTCTCCGGTAAACTGAGCAAGGATGTCATTTCGGTTCTGCTGAGCAAAGCTAAACCTGAACGAATAATTTCCAGGAAGATCAATGCGGCAATGGGCGGAGCCTGCGGTGATGAATCCGGGAATTGAAAAGAGATTCATAACTGATCTCATTCATTCGTGCATTCGTGGCAAAAGCTCTTTCTTTTGAAGGCGCAAGTCAGCCACGAATACACGAATAACATCATTCGTTGTATCAACTTCAGCAGAATGCACAACGGATCTTATTCATTCGTGCATTCGTGGCAAAAGCTCTTTCCTTTGAAGGAGCAAGTCAGCCACGCATACACGAACAACATCATTCGTTGTATTGACATCATGATAATCATTCATTCATGCATTCGTGGCAAAACCCTGGCCTGATGCCTGAAACTGAACCAGAGCGCAAATGGACATTTCTTCAACTTTGACTGAAGTATCCCGCTGTTAGAATTGCATTTCAAAACTCATTTGGCTAATTTTGCAAACGCTTGATTTATGTCAGAACAGCCCAAGGATACCGGACAGGACAAGAGTTCTTTGAAAGAATTTCTGACCAAGCCCGTTATTAAGCCGGATTCCAAAACCCTTCAGTATTCAGGCCTTGGAATCTCGCTTGTTGCCACTATACTGGTCTTTCTGTTTGCAGGAATGTGGCTCGACGGAAAGCTCGGAACAAGCCCGTGGCTTACGCTCGTACTTACACTGATCGGATTCGGCGGCGGGTTCTATAGCTTCTATCTGAATATCAGGAAAATGAACGCTGATGACAGAAAGGAAAACCCGAAGTATAATAAATACTGAAATCCACGGATGGAAGCATATGTCGGCAGGCTTATAAAGGTTAGTGTTGCCCTGTTGATTGCCGGTATCGCTGTAATGTATCTGACCGGCAGTATCAGGTTACTGGTACCGTTTGTCACAGGCTGGCTGATAAGTTTCATAAATGCCGTGGCCGGCATGATAGTGATCACAAGAGCGTTTGAGACTGAAGGGAAGGGATTCTTCAATAAGATCCTTCTGAGTATGGTGGTCAGAATGTTTGCAATTGTGATCGTGGTCGCTTTGCTGATCGTAATTCTCAAAATTGACAAGATCAATCTGGCCGTTTCGCTCTTTTTGTTTTACTTCCTCTTCCTTGTTATGGAGATCAGGTTTCTTCAGGACAGGCAGGAGAATTTGAAGAATGTACAACAATAACTATTTGAGGAATTGCAGAAAATAATTTCTACTTCCAGATCAACAATAAACAGGATTCTTCTAACGGCATTTTTGGGGCTTCTGCTTGCAGGCTCTGCATCAACCGCCTTCGCATCCGATGACCCGAAAGGGGACAATACCAAGCTCGATATCATCGACAAGGTTGTTGACCATCACTACATAGACCTTTACTTCCTCGGTAAGATCCCGCTCCCTCATTTTGAACCCGTTGAGATCTTCGGCATCAAGATCGATTTTTCGATAACGAAGTCAACTGCGATGGCGATCCTCGCATCCATAATTGCAGTTATCGTTCTCGGATATGCGGCTTCTTCCAATGCGAAGAATATCGTCCCTAAAGGGATCGGGAATATGATCGAGTCCATTGTGGTGTTCATCAGGGATCAGATCGTGGTGCCCAATATGGGTGAAGGCGGACTTAAGTACATGCCGTTTTTCCTGACGGTCTTCTTCTTCATTCTCATTGCAAACATCATCGGACTTTTCCCGTTTCTTGCACAGCCCACGAAGAACATCAACGTTACCTGCGCACTGGCGCTTATCACATTTGTTATGACTCAGATCGCCGGCATCAAGGCGCACGGATTCGGAGGATATGTCAAAAACTTAGTGCCGCCCGGAGTCCCGGGATTCGTACTTCCTATCATGGTGGTAGTTGAGTTCATAGGACTGTTCACAAAGCCCTTCTCGCTGATGATGAGGTTGTTTGCAAACATCACTGCGGGTTCGATCATCATATTCTCTCTCATCGGGCTGATCTTTGTAATGGAGTATGCGGGATCGGTTATTGCCGTGCCATTCGCGCTGTTCATTTACCTGATGGAGATCTTCATCGCATTCCTTCAGGCGTACATTTTCACCATGCTTTCAGTGCTTTACATTAACATGGCTATGCATCATCACTGATAATAATTTTTTCAAACAACAAGCAATCACAAAAACAAAAATAAAAAGGAGAATCAAGTAAAATGGATTTTGCATTCTTGGGAGCCGGTATCGGTGCAGGTTTAACAGTAATCGGAGCAGGTCTTGGAATCGGAAGACTCGCAGGTTCGGCTATGGAAGCAAGCGGAAGACAGCCGGAAGCTCTCGGTGAGATCAGAACATCAATGATCATTGCCGCAGCTCTTGTTGAAGGGGTTGCACTTTTCGGACTCGTTATCTGCATTCTGCTCGCTACAAAGAGCTAAACCGGATTCTTCGGAGATCGCGGGTTCGTTGCACACTTTTTGGGCAATGAACATTTTCAAACATAAACTCTTTCAAGGATAATGTTTTATTATCTGCATTTATTGTATAACTACTCTCTGATACTGATGTTCAGCGAAGGAGGAGAGGAAAAGCCGATGCTTTTGTCCGTTAATCCCGGACTTATCATCTGGCAGATAATCATCTTCGTCATCCTGCTATTCGTGCTTAAGAAAATAGCCTGGAAGCCGATGCTGACAGCGCTTAACTCACGTGAAGAAGGTATAAAGGATTCCATCGAACAGGCAAAGAACCTCAGAAAGGAAGCCGAAGCTCTGGTAGATGAACATAAGAAGAATCTTTCAGAGGCCAACGCACAGTCAATGAAGATTATCAATGACGCAAAGGAAGTTGCCAATAAGATGAGGGACGAAATACTTCAGAAATCGCAGGAGGAGTCGAGGCGGATCATTGAACAGGCAAGGGCGGAAATCAGGCAGGAAAAAGAATCGGCAATGAGCGACCTCAGATCCGAAGTATCTGATCTTGCCATAAAAGCGGCGGAGAAGATCCTGAAGGAGAACCTCGACGAGACCAAACAGAAGAAGATAGTTGACGATTTCATTTCAAGGATCCCCAGCAATTAACGGACAAACAAAGACATGATTTCCAAAGCGGCAAGAAGATATTCGAATGCGCTTTACAGCCTTGCGGCTGAGAGCAACAAGGTTGATGAACTCGCGGGTGATTTCAGGCAGATGCTTGCGCTTATAGATGCCAACAGGGAGCTTGAGCTTTTCTTCCATACTCCCGCCGTAAGCAAAATGAAAAAGAGGGCCGTAGTGAATGAGATGTTCAAAGGCAGGATAGGAACACTCTCGTACAATTTTCTGGAACTCCTCATATCAAGAAGCAGGGAAGCTCTGACACATGATATTATGACCGACTTTCTGAATCTTAAGAAAGAGAAAGAAGGTATTGTTGACGTGAATGTAAAGACGGCCGTTGAACTTACTGACAGCGAGAAGTCTGCACTTGAGCAGAAGATCAATGCCTATACGGGCAAGAAGAGCGAGATACGGTTCGGAATCGACAAAGACATTATCGGTGGATTCGTTGCAGGCATAGGAGATACTGTGCTTGATGCAAGCATCAGGAGACAGCTTGAAATGCTGAGAGAGAAATTCAAAAGCGGAGAATTTTCTTCGAACTGACAGTCACAAAATTTTAATTCAGAAAGTAAAATTCAAACGAATCAATAATGGCAGAGGTAAAATCAGACGAGATTTCTGCGATACTAAGGAAACAACTATCAGGATTTAACTCGGAAGTTGATGTTTATGATGTTGGTACGGTGCTTTATGTTGGCGACGGTGTTGCCAGGGTTTACGGACTATCAAAATGCGAAGCCGGCGAACTGATAGAATTTCCTAACGGCGTGATCGGCATT
>CAZTQR010000077.1:1473-15037 GCA_964615795.1 uncultured Ignavibacteriaceae bacterium | reverse complement strand
CTTGTCACCGAACAGCGCGTTGGCAGTCCGCACATGATTCATTCCCCATTTGCCGCAACCCGCAACGGCAATACATAAGTCATTCATTTTTTTCAGGCCTTGTAAAGTTTTTTGCCCTTGAATTTTCCAAAGGCATTTCTTGTATCAACAATTATTTTCGCATTTTCAAAGATCAGCTTACGGTCATAGTATGAATGGTCTGTTGAAAGTAGAACAAGGTCATACTTTGCAATGTTCTGCTTTGTAAGCTTGACAGACTTCTTCCTGAATTCATATTTCCTCAGCCTTGGTATAGTGGTAACATAGTCGTCGTTATAGTCAACTACTGCTCCTTCATCCTGCAAGAGTTCGATCAGTTTCAGAGACGGCGATTCGCGGAGATCGTCAATATCCTTCTTGTACGAAAGGCCGAGAAGCAGAATCTTTGAACCGTTGATGCACTTCTTGTTTTCGTTGAGAGCGTGATAGACCTTGCCCACCACATATTCCGGCATTGAAGTGTTCACTTCGCCGGCAAGCTCAATGAACTTGGTAGCCACTTCATATTCCCTTGCTTTCCAGGTAAGATAGAAGGGGTCAATGGGAATGCAGTGTCCGCCAAGGCCGGGACCGGGATAAAAGGGCGTGAATCCGAAAGGCTTTGTCGATGCCGCTTCAACCACTTCCCAAATATCTATTCCCATCTTATCAAATACGACCTTGAGCTCGTTGACCATTGCTATGTTGATGGACCGGTATATGTTTTCCAGAAGCTTGGCAGATTCCGCAGCCTTTGTAGAAGACACAGGCACAACTTTCACGATCACTTTTTCATAGATCATGATCCCGATCTCAAGGCACTCTTTGGTTACGCCACCTATAACTTTCGGTATGGTCGCAGTGGAATATTTTTCGTTGTTGGGATCTTCTCTTTCAGGTGAGAAGCAAAGGTAGAAATCCTTGCCGACTTTCAGTCCTTTCTCCTCGAAGATCTTAAGAAGGATCTCATCTGTAGTGCCGGGGTATGTTGTGCTTTCGAGTGAAACAAACTGTCCTTTGCGCAGATACCTTGCAATTGTATGCGCCGTGTTCTCTACATAGCTCATATCCGGCTCCCTGTTTGCATTCAGCGGAGTAGGGACACAGATGATAATAGCATCAGCCTCCGGAAGCCTTGAAAAGTCTGTCGTTGCTTCTAGGCATTTGGAATCCACGGCTTCCCTGATTCTGCCGGATTCAATGTGCTTGATGTAAGAACTCTTTTCCTTATTGATCTTGATGATCTTCGAATTGTCGAGATCGAATCCGATCACCTTAATTCCTTTAGCCGCAAACTCAAGGGCCAGGGGAAGGCCGACATAACCCATTCCAATGACACCTACGATAAAGTCATTTGAGGCAATTTTCTTCTTGATGCTCACACGTATCCTTTCTGTTGTTATTAGGTGAAATTAGTTTTTGTTGCTGAAAATGACTGCAGGCTTAGCGCACTTTCTGTCCGGCTGAAACTGCAGCACTGTCATCCGGCTTAGTGTAGTAATAGTAGTAATTGTAGTAATAGCCGTATGAACTTTTGAAGCTGAAGTTGTTGAAAACAACTCCGAGAAAATTGTGCGAGTTAAGTGACTCGAGCTTTTCG
The DNA here is from genome assembly GCA_964615795.1 of uncultured Ignavibacteriaceae bacterium. Lineage (GTDB taxonomy): Bacteria > Bacteroidota > Ignavibacteria > Tepidaquicellales > Tepidaquicellaceae > JADJAH01. The sequence continues at coordinate 13,419 of CAZTQR010000077.1, read as the reverse complement.
CAAGTTCTGTAAAACGCATCCGCCGGAGTTTCCCCTGCTTTCAGTACGAGTATCGTGCCGTCCGTGATCCTGAAAAGTATTTCCGCATCAGTTACTGAAATGAAGGGGGGAGAATCGATCACAATGAAATCATATTTGCTTTTAAGCATATTCAGAAATTCGATCATTTGTTTTGAGCCCAGGAGTTCCGAAGGGTTCGGCGGAATTGTACCACTCGTAATTACAGAAAGATTTTCTACCATTGTCGGCCTGGTGATCTCCTCCAAAGTCGCATTTGAAAAGAGATAGTCGCTAAGACCGGGATACCTGTCAATCTCAAAGACCCCATGCACTCTGGGCTTTCTGAGGTCGCAGTCAAGCAACAGCACCTTCTTGTTCATCTGCGCAAGACTGCCTGCGAGATTTATTGAGATGGTAGTTTTCCCTTCGGAAGGCACTGAGCTGGTGAGAAGTATTGTCTGAATCGGTTTGTCTTCGAGCTTGGCATACTGCACTCTAGTCCTCAGAGCTTTGAATGCTTCTGAGGGCGGAGACTTTGGTTTCAGAGCTACAATGAATTCATTCTTTGATGACTGACTTGACTTTATCTCGTCAATGGCCGGTATCCATGAAAGCACGCTGAAGCCCTTTGCCTCGATCTCATCCGGGCTCTTAACAGAATGATCCAGATAGTTTCTGACGAAAGCAAATGCAAGCCCGAGTCCGAGTCCAAGCAAACCGCCCATGAAGACAAACAAAGGCCTGTTCGGCTTGGATGGCTTTGTTGCTTCAACCCCGGGAGCAATTACCAGAACGTTACCAAGCTTGATCCTCTCATTGATCTTAGCTTCCTGATATTTCTCCTCGAGTATAAGATAAAGCTTTTCGGTGGCCTTCCTGTTTCTTTCCAGTTTTGCAAACTCAATACTTTGCGTTGGAAGCTTTGAAAACTGCTCTTCGTACTTGTTCAAAAGTCTGCTAAGAGTATTGACCTTAGTTGAGAACGACTCAACGCCAACGCTTGCCTCAAGCAATTTCTGGGCTATATTCCTTCTGTCCTCGGGAGTGCTTGAATAAAGACTTGCCTGCATCTGGGCAATCTTCTCATTCATCGTATTCCTCAGTGGTTCGATCTTTCTGTTGTATTCATTGATGGTCCTTTGCCTGAGAGCGTCATCCTGCGGTATGGCGGAGTCAATGTCTCTTTGTGACTCAAGTTCGGCGATCTTGGCCTGAACTTCCGCCAGATAAGACTCATCAATCTTGCCTTTGAGAAACTCCGTAAGCGTCGGGTCAATTCTCTCTATTTCTTTTCTGAGGCTGTTGAATTCCTCTTCTTTAGAGTAGAGTTCGATCGCGGCCGCATTCTTCTGGGCTTCAAGCTGTGAAATATTTTCCACCAAATTCTTCACCTGAGCGTCAAGCAGAATAAGACCCCCGTTCCTTTGGTAATTCTCAAGATCGCCTTCCGCTCCCGAGAGGTCGCTGAATTTCTTTTCCTTTTCTTCCTTAAGATATTTTGTGAGAGTTGTAAGCTCTTCTCTCGAAAGTTCCAGGCTGAAATTCTGATAGACCTTTGCATATAGATTGGCAATCAGCATAGCCTCATACTTCGAAGGGCTTTCAACTACAATATCAACAACATCAAGCCCCCGTTTCTGATCTATCTTGACAATGTTAGAAAGCAGATCCGCAAGTGCGGCAGAAGACAGCACAGTAGTATGGTTGCTTTCAGAGTGATCAAAAACATAGTAAAATCTGTCCCTGTCCTTGCTGACGTTAAAAGTATCAATCAGGCTTTGTGCAACGGTTTCACGAATCCGGTAGCTCTTGAGCACTTCAATCTCGTTTGAGATGTGCCTGTCAGTAATAAAGTCCTGAAACTCAGGAATGAGGCTTGAGCTGAGTACGCTTCCCTGAGGCCGGTTGATTTTGATGGTAGCGGAAGATTTGTAAATGTCTTTGGCATTAAGAACATAAATCAGGGTAAGGACAATACATCCCAAGGTGATTGCGATAATCGGGATCAGATTGGCCCTCAGCAGAATAAAGTAGGCCTTCAGATTGTCCTTCTGGTCTTTCAGAGAATGTTTGCCGTTGGCAGAGAAGGATGTGCTATGTCCGTTTAAGCTCGGTTTGTTCAAATGCAGTTTTGAAGCGAATGTGACTTTAAGAAACAATTACGGATCAGAATACTCCTCAGGTAAGTTTCCCGCATTACAATACACAAGAACTCACAACGACGTTGTGAGCAATCGCCTCTTTAAATAGTTAAATACACAAAAACTGCACAAAAATAACATCTGAAACGCTCTTTTACAACTTACAAATGTATCTCGGAGATTAAGTTAGGATAAAGAAGCTATGTAGCTGGGCATTGAGTGAGGGGAATTGAAATGAAAGATGTTGAACGGGATTGATGAATAGTGGTTTCCCGGAGAGAGAATTTGAGGGGTGGTGAAGCGGGGGCCGGCCTTAAGGCCGGCCCTGTGCTTCCCGGACTTAAGTCCGGGGGTGGAACAGCTAACGCGATATATTTGTCCCGTGCTAGTTATACAGAGGCTCAGTTCGCTATGCTTCTGTAAATGGGCCAACCGGGTGAGTGTTCTTTATGGCTGGGATTCGCGTTGACCATGAACCGGTTCCCGGCCTTAAGGCCGGTTATTTAGCTCCCGGACTTAAGTCCGGCCGTTCCCTCATAACCGTGATCGCTATTCGAAATCACTTTATGGCAAATGAGTCATAACAAAGCCGATTCGTGCTCCACAGCCTCATTTGGTGTCTGCACTACTTATTGATGATACACATGATTCACACTGCCGGATCTCAAGAGATTGCCGGAGTGGATTTCGAATCCGGCCTTAAGTCCGGTGTAGCGAAGCCCGGCCTTAAGGCCGGGCTCTGTTTCGCCTCTACCCTCCAATCAAACCCTTAAAGTCATTCTGCTGAACTTGCCCATAAATATTAGTTCGGACTTTAATTTATGCTCGATTTTCTTTATGTTTCATCAATTTTTGAACTGTCAAATCATTTAATGCATCGGAGATACCGGATAGCTTCAGCATTATTCCTTTTCCTGTTACTTCACCCTATTTCCACTTTTTCACAGCAAGACGGGCTCCGGGTCGGAAATGACAATTTTCTCTCCCAGCAGGGCGGATTCTACAATTTCGGCAATAAGGACGGAGTCAATATCTATGTCAATCTGTGGGGATATGTTAAGTTCCCCGGCAAATATCTGATTCCGAAAGGCTCAACCATTGTTGACCTCATTTCTTACGGCGGAGGGCCATTGACTGATGCAACGCTTGAAGATATCCGGCTTTTCAGGCCCAAAAACGATAGCATCGGGCTGTTCAAAGATGAATTGAAAAGGTTTGACTATAATGATCTGGTTTGGGAAGAAGATTCCGGTATCAAGAAGCAGAAAGCCAATCTGACATTACTGCCGGGTGATGTATTGGTGCTTACCGGAGAGCCGAGATACTTTGCCAGAGATAATCTTAACCTCATTCTTGCTATTACCTCGGTTATGATTTCGCTTGGAATCCTTGCTGTGTCCATTGCAAAGTGAGATTAAGTGAATGGAGCCCAAAAAGTGGTTCGTGCTTCAGACAAGACCAAGGAATGAGTCCGTTGTTCAAAGGCAGGTTCAGGCAAGGAGCATAGAAACATTTCTGCCGCAGATCGAGAAGATCAGAATATGGTCTGACAGAAAGAAAAAGATTCAGGAGCCGCTCTTCCCGGGCTATTTGTTCGTTCACGGAAGCGAAGATGATAGAATCAGCGCAATTTCAGGTACTGCCGGCGCCCTGAAATATGTTTTCTTTGAAGGCAGGCCGGCTGAGGTCAGTGAACGGGAAATAATTCTGATTAAGGATTCGCTAAAAGAACCGGAGAAGATTTCGCTGGAACAGATGAAGATTAACAGGGGTGATGAAATAGTGGTAACGCATGGAGTATTCAAGGGAATGAAGGGCCGTGTAAATGAGTTTCGCGGCAACTATAAACTAACGGTAAATCTCGAAGAGCTTTCTTACTCTTTCAGCATAATCCTGAGTCTGGGGGAGGTTGAGCTCTTGAAGGCTACTGAGTGAGTTGAATCAGCAGCAACCGTAATGAAGACCGGGTTTTGAAATAATCTTATGAAAATGACTTTTACAGAATGTGGGTCAATTGGCGGAGCTCTGCCCGGAATGAGATCCGCTGACGATTGCAGAAAAATCAAATTTGTGTTGAATGTCATCTAAGAAAGTGCTTGTTACAGGAGGTGCAGGATTCATCGGTTCCAACCTCGTTGCCGAGCTTCTTGCAAGAGGTTATGCGGTTAAGGTTCTTGACAATTTTTCTTCCGGCAAAAGGGAAAACATCCGGAAATTTGAGAAAGAAGTTGAGCTGATAGAGGGTGATATCAGAAGCTATCATATTGTTAGGGATGCTGTGAAGGATGTTGAGGTGGTCTTTCACCAGGCTGCTCTGCCGTCGGTACCAAGGTCAGTCAAAGACCCGATCACCTCAAATGAAGTTAATGTAAACGGTACTCTTAATGTACTCGATGCTTCGGTTTCAGCGTCTGTTAGAAGGGTGATTTACGCATCTTCATCATCAGTTTACGGCGACAATCCCGAGCTTCCCAAGCATGAAGGTATGCTTCCCAATCCTCTTTCACCGTATGCCGTGTCAAAGCTCGCCGGCGAGAAATACTGTGCCGTGTTTTCAAGGATCTACGGGCTTGAAACCATTGCGCTCAGGTACTTCAATGTCTTCGGACCGAACCAGGACCCGGCGTCGCAGTATTCGGCAGTGATACCAAAGTTCATTCGTGCCATATCGGCGGGCGAACAGCCTGTTATTTACGGCGACGGTGAACAGTCTCGCGATTTTACATTCGTTTCAAATGTGGTGGAAGCCAACATACTTGCAGCAGAGGCAAAATGCGAGTCCGGACTTGTGATGAACTGCGCATGCAGCGGACAGGTTACTCTTAACGAACTTGTTGACCGCATCAACAGATTGCTGGGTAAAGACATTAAGCCCGTTTATGCTGAACCGCGTACCGGCGACATAAAGCATTCCTTTGCAGATGTGAGGCTCGCTCTTGAAAAGATAGGATTCTCCCCGTGGGTTAATTTTGATGAAGGGCTTAAGATCACTGTGAACAGTTATCTCTGAACGTGATCATCTGCATTCTTCAAATAGCGGCATACGCATTCGATCCTTCGTTACCGGAATGCAATGTGTTCAGCCGTTTCAATCATTTTTTGGACTAAGAAAAGTTTATTTATTTTCTTATCTTAATTCCAATTTTTGATCAGTGCTTCAGGACTGCGCAGCAACCATGCAGGCGTTGTCAAATGCTTACAATTTGATAAAATAAAAAAGGACAGTCATTGATTCGCGCAATTGCTTCAGCAATTTTTTATCTGATGATTTTCGCGGGTTTAACCCATGCTCAGTTTGAATTTGACTTAGACAGCAACAAGATCAAGGCAGGGCCGGAAGATTTGATGCAGCAGAAGGGCGGCAAGTATTACAACTTCGGCGATAAGAACAAAGTGAATTTTGAGGTTACAATAATCGGCGGAACAGCTCCGGGAAAATATCTTGTGCCGGAAGGAACAACGCTCTTTGATCTTATGATAATGGCAGGTGGTACAATTGAAGAGGTTATTGAAGACATCAAAGTCGTTAGCCTCAGCAGTGAATCGCCGACTTTGAGAAGCAGGAACGTGACGGAGTATGATTACTCAACGCTTTACGGCACCAAAAAGGATGTTGCAAAACCGTTGCAGAATCCGACTGTAAGGCCGGGTGATCTGATCATACTTCCGAATGTCAAGCCGGCAAATCCGTTCGGTGCATTTTACTATATCACGCAGATCACATATTTCCTCAGTTCGCTGATTTCGTTTTACTTCCTGCTTGAGAGGCTTGTTACCGAGTAGTCGTTTACCCGCAATTCACGGCCGGCTGAAAACCGAATTTGAAAATATCTAAACATACAGTCTAAATGGCAAAAAATAATTCATACGATGAATTCGATGATATTGACCAGTCGCAGGACAATGCGCCATCCAAAGATGTAGTCAAGGAATATATAAATGTCCTTCGTCAGAATCTCATACCGATTCTGATCATACTTTCCGTAAGCATCATCTATACCCTGATCTACGTCAACACTGCTACGAATATCTACAGGTCGGTGACAAGTGTGAAGCTCGAGAGCCCGCAGGGAAACATTCTTACCGCGACTTTCGGTCCTGAAGCCAACAACGCTACCAACGAGAAGTATATTATGGTTCAGATCGCAGTTATGAAAAGCTATGACATAAGGGATAAGGTTGCACAGCAGCTTATAGACTCTTTCAATGTTGGCAACAGGAAGTACAACCTCCTGCTTAACAAGGCATTGCTTCCGGATACAGTGGCACTTCCGCAGGATGTTCTGAGAAGGGAACTCGGAAATTTCGTTCAGATAGCGTCTGTGAAAGGACTGGACGCAATAAGCATCACGGCTGAAGGACCGATATTCGAGGAACTTCAGTACATCACAAAGACGTATGCAGATGTTTACCTCAGGTACAACGTGGAGTTGAGCAGGCAGGATATCACCAACGTCAAGAAGTTCATTGTAGATGAAAGAGAGAAGAAGTTCAAAGAGCTGAACGATGCGGAGGCTTCGATCGAGGAGTTCCAGAAGCGCACAGGCTATCTTTCACTCAGCAGTCAGTCTTCGGCAATTGTGAATAACCTGGCCCAGTACGAGTCAAACATCAAGGCCAATGAGATTGAAATGAAGGTGAGAGAGGCAAACGTGGCCGCTCTGCAGAAACAGTTTGACAAGCTTGACCCGCAGTTGTATGATTACATCCAGGCGCAGATCAATCAGACATATCTTACTTCGATCCAGTCACAGGTTGCACAGCTTGAAGTGCAGAAAGACATTGAACTTTCAAGCATAAAAGATGAGACCGTCAGGCAGAGAACGGCTGAGAGCTTTGACAGAAAGCTAAACAGTCTGAACGACAAACTGAAGGAACAGATTGAAATTCTGAAATCGGGAGTGCAGGCCAGCACGCCGCAGGAAAAGAAAAGTCTCAGCGAAGCGATATTCAATGAGAAGCTCCAGCTGAATGATCTCCAGCTGAAGAACAGCGCCTACAAAGACATGGTGGCCAAAACGCAGGGCGAGCTTAAGAATCTTCCGGATCAGATGGGAGAACTCGTCAAGCTTGAAAGGGAGAAGAGTTCTGCGGAGAAGCTCTTCCTTATGCTGGAACAGAAGTATCAGGAAGCTACGATCAATGAAAGGGCAAGAGTGGGCAATGCATCCATACTTGACCTCGGACTTGACAATAATTCACCTGTTGCTCCCGACAGGCCGAAGATCATTCTCTTCGGAGTGCTTGCGGGACTCGGACTCGGTCTTGCATTTGCATTCCTCAGAAACTATCTCGACAAATCAATCAAATCACCCGACGAACTTGAGAGCAAAGGTGCAAGCGTGCTTTCATGGATTCCGAAGATCGAAGCTTCCGGCAAGAACGGTGTGTCGGGAACCGAGTTCATTGTCGGCAACAAGGCCAACTCTGCAGCATCTGAAGCATTCAAAGCGCTCAGGACAAGGATTCAGTTCTCCAAGCTTGAATCCGATCAGCTGAAGACAATACTTGTAACAAGTTCGATACCCATGGAAGGAAAGACAATTGTTGCCGCAAACCTTGCAGGAAGTTTTGCTCAGGCCGGTAAGAAAGTCCTGATCCTTGATTGCGACCTCAGAAAGCCGAGGATCCACAATGTATTTGAAACTGACAAGTTTCCCGGACTAAGCGATTTCCTGTTCACCAATGTTACGATCGAAGACATAACCAGAAGAACTCCGATGGACAATCTGTACTTTATCACAAGCGGAACCATTCCGCCCAACCCCTCGGAACTCCTGGGATCTGTGCAGATGAAACAGTTCATGAACAAGCTGAAGGAAAGCTATGACATCATCATTGTTGACTCGCCGCCGTTCATTACGGTTACAGACTCTGAAATTCTTTACAACATAACTGACGGCACGGTGCTCGTTTGCCAGGCAAACAAGACTCCGTCAGATGCGTTCTGGAAGACATACGAAAGGCTGAGCAAGAAGTATCCGCACCATCTGCTCGGTTGTGTTCTCAACAACTTCAACTTCAAGAGCTCTTACGGATACTATTACAACTACTACTACTACTATTCTCAGCCCGAGGCAAACAAGAAAGTCCTGAAGTGAGAGGGCGTGCCGTGAATGCGGCTGAAATGGGCCTGTTGTAGTGTGCCGGTTTATCAGGCAAAAGGAAATGCAGATTCGAAAGCAAGGATTGGCGATGAATTCCAAATCAAACATGCATTGAATGGGTAAGACTCACGGTGATTCTGAATGGACACTTGAGATAAAGCCGGTTTCCGGCTGGCTTGGTTTTCCCATAAAAGACGTTTGGCGATACAGAGACCTTCTCATGATGTTTGTGAGAAGGGATTTTGTCGCCGTTTACAAACAGACCATACTCGGCCCGTTCTGGTTCTTCCTTCAGCCGATCCTCACTACCATCACATTCACAATTGTCTTCGGCAATATTGCGAAGATCCCGACGGACGGCGTTCCTCCTTTGCTGTTCTACATGTCGGGCATTGTGAGCTGGGGCTATTTTTCAGATTGCCTCACACGGACTTCCAACACGTTCATCTCCAATGCGAACATATTCGGGAAAGTTTACTTCCCGCGGCTGGTAAGTCCAATGTCGAATGTGATCTCATTGCTCATGAAATTCGGTATTCAGCTTCTTCTCTTCATATGCTTTCTCATATACTACAAGCTCAACGGTGTGCAGGTCTATCCTAATGCGTACATACTTCTTACGCCGTACCTCATTCTGCTTATGGCTATGCTCGGACTCGGTTTCGGGATCATCATTTCTTCTCTTACTACAAAATACAGGGACCTTACGTTTCTTGTGAGTTTCGGTGTGCAACTGCTGATGTATGCAACTCCCGTAATTTATCCGTTGTCATCGTTACCTGAAAAGTACAGATGGATCGTGCTTGCAAATCCGATGACCGGCATAGTTGACACATTCAGATATGCATTCCTCGGAGCCGGAACTTTCAACCCCGGCAATCTTATATACACCACAGTCTTTGCAATAGTGATACTCTCGGCGGGAATGCTGATCTTCAACAGGGTCGAGAAGACTTTTATGGATACAGTCTAAGTCCGGCGGATGAGCAGTGCGATAAAAGTAGATGGCCTTTCAAAGCTTTACAGGCTCGGGATAGTAGGCAGAAGAACGATTGCCGAGGACCTGAACAGGCTCTGGGCGCGCATGCGCGGCAAGGAAGATCCGTACATGAAAGTCGGCGAATCCAATGTAAGAAGCGTAAAGGGAAATTCTGAGTATGTTTGGGCTCTTAAAGATATTGATTTTGAGGTCGGGCACGGTGAGAGGTTTGGAATCATAGGAAAGAACGGTGCCGGAAAATCAACCCTGCTTAAAATACTTTCGAGAGTTGCAAGTCCTACAAAAGGCAGTGTGCGGCTTAACGGAAGGGTCGCAAGTTTGCTTGAAGTCGGAACAGGCTTTCATGCAGAGCTGACAGGAAGAGACAACATCTTTCTTAACGGTGCAATACTTGGGATGACACAGGCGGAGATCAGAAAGAAGTTTGACAGCATTGTGGATTTTTCGGGAGTGGAAAGATACATAGATACTCCCGTAAAAAGATATTCTTCGGGAATGTATGTGAGGCTTGCTTTTGCGGTAGCCGCGCATCTTGAGCCCGAGATACTCATTGTTGATGAAGTGCTTGCGGTGGGAGATGCTGAATTCCAGAAAAAGTGTCTTGGCAAGATGCAGGACGTTTCTGAAAAAGAAGGCAGGACTGTTTTGTTTGTAAGCCACAATCTTCAGGCAATAAAGAATCTATGCCAGAACGCAATCATCCTCAATCACGGGGAGCTTCATACAAGCGGAACCGCAGAAGATTGCCTGAGAACATACAGTGATCTGGTTCGGGAGATCAATATCACGGCTGATACGGAGATAAATGACTTTACACACAGGAGGGGAAAAGGGCACATCAGGATTTGCGGTCTCGAAATTTACGGCAGTGACGGCAAGGCAAAGTTCAGTTTCAGCCGGGGTGAGAACATCTTTGTCAGAATCAGATACAATGTTTATCAGGAACTGAACGGGCTTACAGTCACATTCGCAATGCTGTCAGGTATGTCAAGAGAGCCGATCGTTCTTGTTCACCATGTCGTTTCCACAGACCTGCTCATGCCCGGAGACAATGGTGAAGTTGTTCTGGAAGTTGAAGGCACTAATGTGAAGGACGGCGAATACCCGCTGTACTTCGAACTTCGGGACCACAAGTACAACGATTATTCAAAGGACGTGATTGATGATCTCACGCCCCCGATCATAATCAGCAGGGAAAGGTCAGCTGACGAGATCTACAATCCCGGCCGGCCGTTCGGTTACTTTGAAGCGCCCTCGAGAGTTATCGTAAATGAGATCCACCCGGGAGGTTATCTGAAGAAAGCACTGTAACACCGTTAAACCCCAAAAGGCCACCATTATGTCAATAGCAGTAAAAATACTTGGAGATAATTTTCTCGACAAAGCTCCGCCTCTTTATTCCGGCGGCGTGATCGCAAATGTTCTCGGGCTTCATGTTTTCAGGACATTGTATCTGAACCTCTGGAGAATGAAGCCGAAGAAGATGAATGGCGATATTCAGAAGCATATTGATGTACTTGAGAAGGACGGAATTCTTGTAATTGAAAATTTTCTGCCGAAGGAACAGTTTGATGAACTGAAGAAGGAATATGATGAAGCATTTTCAGACTGGGACCCGTTTGAATATGACCCCGGAAAGCTCACAAAAAGGCAGAAGGATTTCCCGGAATATTTTGAAACGATAGCTGAGAAAATAATTCCTGCGTCTACACCGGCCTTCATGAAATACATAGTAAACAATGAATTTCTTATTGCGCTCAGCGAAGCGGTTACACACAGGAAAAACAATCTGACCGCGCACCATCACTTCTGGTATCTTCAGAAGAGGAAGCTCGATAAGCAGAATGTCGGAAGCCTTCACACTGCGGGCTTTCCGCACGCGGATGTTCCTTATCCCACGGTAAAGGCATTCCTTTATATGAACGATGTGAACGAAGACAATGCCGCATACATCTTTGCCAAAGGATCTCACAAGCTTACTCTGAAGAGACTGATATTTGAATACAAGCTCAGCGTAAGATATGCAAAGACAAAGAACGACATTGCATTTGACAGGGATGTGGAGAAACTCGGCTACAAATGCGAATCAATATGCGGAAAGGCAAACACGCTCTTCATATCGAATAATATGGGCTATCACAACCGCGGTGATTTTTCAAACCTTCAGCCGAGACTAACTGCTCAGCTTGATTTCAGGCATCTTGAAACATGGAGAAACATTCTGACAAGAAAGGGAAACGACATATTTTCAAAGGCCTCGAGAAGGTTTGTGAAGTCATACGACAAGGGATTAAAACAAAAACTTCGTGCAAGTATCAGTAATAATAACATGCCATAACTACGGCCGCTACCTCGCAAGGGCCATCCGAAGTGCAGTGAACCAGTCTGTGCCGAAGTCGGAGTACGAGGTGATAGTCATAGACGACGGCAGTAAGGACGAAACACCCAAAGTGATGCAGGCATTCAGCGGCCTGATCAAGCCGGTGATGCTGAAGAAGAACATGGGACTTGCTGTCGCAAGGAACACAGGCATCAAAATGGCTTTAGGAAGGTATGTGGTAAATCTTGATGCCGACGATTACATGGATGAAAATCTGATCCTTGTTGAGACAATGTTTCTCAATGCAAATCCGTCATGGGATGCGGTGTCATGCGACTACATAGTTGTTGATGAAGACGAAAACCACATTGAGCGCCT
>CAZTQR010000077.1:0-1373 GCA_964615795.1 uncultured Ignavibacteriaceae bacterium | reverse complement strand
CGCATATTGAAGGCGGCTATGACTACACATCCAACATGATAGACAGAACCTACCCCAGGGGAATGGATACGGAAGTTGTAAAGACGCAGGCGCTGAAGTATGCATGGACACACACCGCAGATAAGGATGACCGTGAGCATGTGACTCTTTACATACGAAGGCATCCTGAGATGTTCAGCATGCACAACGTGTCCTGCGACCTGGGCAATTACGAACACATCCGCCTTTGCCTTGATACGGAATCAGACTACGAACTGCTGTCCGCGATATATGATGAACTGTATGAAGGGAGTACTGTTGAACTGGAAAGCGTTCTTGATCTGCTCGAAAAACGGCCTGAGCTTTTGAAACTGAATGAAGAGATCAAACAAAAAACTGTAAAGGGAAAAATCTATTGAACAACCATTATCCGCGGCGATGATAAAACTTCCGGACTTCAAAAAAGCTTATGAGCATGAGAACGACTTCTATCTCTCATGTGATGTCACAAGGATCAGCAAGATACTCGCTCACTATGAACTGTACAAGATGTCGCTCGAAATTCCCGGTGCAATAGTTGAATGCGGGGTTTTCAAGGGAGCATCGTTCGTCCGGTTCGCAATGTTCAGGAATCTGTTTGAGAATCCTTATGCAAAGAAAATTATCGGTTTCGATTCCTTCGGGGATTTTCCCGAGACTGAATTTGAAGCGGACAAGAAACTAAGGGCGCACATTGTAAAGGAAGCCGGACTGCAGAGCATTTCCACGGAACAGCTTGACGAAGTGCTTAAGAACAAGGAGTGTTCTCAGAATGTTGAACTTATAGCAGGAGACATTACAAAGACAATTCCTGAGTATGTTGAGAATAATCCGCAGTTGAAGATCTCTCTCCTCAACCTTGACACGGACATATATGAACCTTCCGCAGCAATACTGGAACACTTCTATCCAAAGATAGAACGAGGCGGAATACTTATACTTGACGATTACGGCGTGTTTCCGGGTGAGACAAAGGCAGTTGATGAATATTTCAAAGGCAGAAAAGTCTCGATCAGGAAATTTCCTTTTTGCCTAACGCCAAGTTACATTGTAAAAGATGAATGACATAATCTTCAAAGCACAGTGAAATTTCTGATAGCCGGACTCGGCTCAATAGGAATGAGGCATTTAGCCGTTCTGCGCAAGCTCGGCGGAAATGAATTCTACTGCATAAGGTCGGGCAAGGGCAGGAACACAACTCCCGAAGGCGTGACTGAGATCGGCTCAATGCGTGAAGCTTCGGACATAGGGATAGATGCGGCGCTCATAACAAATCCCACTTCAATGCATGTAAGCTCGGCGGCGGAAGCGGCGGCTAACGGAATGGACCTGTTCATTGAGAAGCCGCTCGGAAA
>CAZTQR010000076.1:0-15147 GCA_964615795.1 uncultured Ignavibacteriaceae bacterium | reverse complement strand
CTCAAAGCTGCATGAGCCTCTACTCGGAATTTCAACTAAGAATGACTTGACTTCCAAAAAATAATACTCATCAAATCAAATATGGAAGATTTATCATGAAAACAATAATATTTTTCTTTCTTTCGTGCTTACAGTTTTTAAACTGTTGTCTCTTTGCACAAGTATGTCCTGATTGTCAATGTGGTACAACACCGTTTTCAACTGAACAGTCTAACCCGGCGACTCTTCTTGGTGGGATTTACAAACCTGCTCGTTCGGATGTAGGAGGTGCTCCTTTTGATGAGCACAAATTCCCTGTTATCATTGTATTTGTTTCTTTCAAGGATGAACCGGGCGATTCGATCTCAACTGACCCCGATTCATGGCCAGCCGGCAAAGCTCCGAATTACATAAACAGTATTATTGATTCTAACAGAATAGTAAATTCGAGCTGGTGGAATTCATATAACGGATATTCTCTCAGCGATTACTGGCATGAGTATTCGAGGGGAAAGTTGCATGTAACAGGTAAGGCTTTTCACGTTAAGCTTGACTCAACTCTTCTGTGGTATAAGAACAATGGAGGAATGGCCGCAATAAATAGATCTATTTATGATTACTTGGTAGGAACTTCTGTCAGTTGGGGTGATTATGATTTATGGAAGTATGTGAACGACGGAAATGTCGTCTGGCAAGCGGATAACCTTGTTGATATGATCTACCTTGTCTTCCGTCAATGGGATCAGTTTCTGTTTGACGGTTTGAATGCATGGGGTATCGCACAACTTGGTCCCTGCACGGGCACTGTGAACGGAGATTACACAGTAAACCAGAATCCTCTCGTAAAGATTAGGTCAATTGGGGATACTGATCCATTAGGATCATGAGTCAAGATACATGCCGATACTGGAATTTACAGTAAGCAAAGATTCCTTGACCTGGCAACACACGAGCATGGGCATTATCTGATTGGATTTACACATAAGATATATATGAAGATGTCATACCGCAGTTACGAGAGTTGGGAATTCAGCCTGAGTCCCTGGGAAGTTGTGAAGTTTGGATACAACAGCAGAGAAATTACAAACTACAGCTATCCAACTTACAATTTCTACGACTATTCCTCAAGAGGTACACATGGTTCTGATACAAATGAAGTGCTTCAGGTACCAATCTCAGCCGACAGCAGTGAATTCTTCCTTATCGCAAACAGAAGGAAGGTATCTGACTGGGACAGAAGAATTGGCGGAGACACTATGGCGTCAGACAGATGGCAGTTTCTGAAACCCGTAAACGCGGATTATGGCAAAGGGCTATATGTTTATCATATCAAGGATGGTTATTTGGTGGAAGAAGAGCCTTATAACAATGACATTGACCTCGAGTGTGCAGATGGATTATGGAATTTTGATACGACTGGCTTACAAAGGAAGAGAATAAATGATCTAGCTTTGGTTAATGTCTATGCAAGACAGTACCCATCTTACAATAATGACAGCCCGGAGTCAAACCCGGGTTACACAAGCGGAAAAGACGAAATCAGTAATGCGATATTGTTTTCTCCAGGAAGCCCTGACAATTTCTCAACTAACCCAATTTCAAGAGGTGCTCATTCCATTTACACAAATGAAAATGACTACTGGTATTCTCTTGCTTCCTTAGGCGACCGGTGGGATGCCTGGAACGTTGGCTACAACGAGGTCTTCTCACCATATTCCAGCCCGAATACCAAGGACATGCTTAACAACAATACCGGCATCTTTATCTGGTACAAAGCGATGGATACTTCGAGTAAAAAAGCTACAATCGAAATTTACAGAACCGGATACGGCGGTAAGTCGGAAGCACAGATTCTTGAACTTACTCCTCCTTCAAAACCGATGGGGCTTAGAGTGCTTTCATGTGATTCTCTCCCAACCATAAACGGTTATAAAAGGATAAAGCTGAGATGGTTTCACAATATGGAACCTGATATGATCCAACTAAGACAAGGAGTGAATGAAGAGATCAGGAAATACCAAATCTACAGAACGACAACTTCAGGAATGAATTTTGTTCCCGGCGACAGAATGCTATATCCTGAGAATGAATATCAGCTTTACAGAACCGTGGACATTGATGTGAGCGCAATTCCGGAATTCATTGATTCTGCTTTGGTTTCCGTATGCGATTATCCCAATGGTGTTTGTCCTCCAAACTGTTGCAACCTGTTTCCGGTGAGATACAGAGTCCAGGCAGTTGACAAATATGAAACACCGTCTGTACTGTCTGACTTTGCAAAGACAGAAGCATGGAATGTTTCGAGTCCCGAAGGTTGTGCAATAGGACCCGACAATTTCGTACTGGAGAACAATCCTGAAGAAGCCCCGAAAGAGTTCAGCCTTGGCAATGCGTTTCCAAATCCGTTCAACCCTGCCACACTGATCTCATATACTGTTCCTGTAAATTCCCATGTGCGGAAAACAGTCTATGATATCAGCGGAAAGGAAATAGCCAATTTGGCGAACTCAATTCACGAACCGGGATTTTATGAAGCAACTTTCAACGCTGCATCGCTACCAAGCGGAACATACTTCTGCTTGATGAAAGCCGGTGGATTTACTGCAACAAGAAAGCTTGTAGTGGTGAAGTAAATTTCTGACTTAGCATCCGATTTACTGAGTGAAAAAGGCTTGGGTTCACCATGTGTCAGTCAGGCAAACATTATGGTTTTGAATCTTAGCGATTATCTGAGGCATTGCGGGAGTTCAGATGAAAAAGTTGCTTCAGAGTTTTGGAATAAGCGCCACAGACTCCACCCGGTGGCAGGCTTCAGCGTGCTGAACAGACCCGGACAAGTATCCGTATTTTGCAGTCGGAGATAGCGGAGTTGTGCTGAGAACTTATACCGGAGGCATTCTTTCAGGCATTGAGATTAATAACTCAGTTTCAAGTCCAACAGAGTTTGCACTTTTGCAAAACTTTCCCAACACCTTCAACCCATCCACAACCATCAGGTTCTATGTAGGAACTTCAGGCAATGTTTCGCTGAAAGTGTTTGATGTGCTGGGGAGAGAAGTCGCCATGCTTGTGGATGAAAATCTGCGGGCGGGAAGTTATGAGCGGGTGTTTGCTGCATCAGGTCTTTCGAGCGGAGTTTACTTCTACACCCTTCGTGTAACCCCAGGGCAAGCATTGAGAGCGGGAGAGTTTGAGAAGACTTTGAGGATGGTGGTGCTGAGGTGAAAGCCTCACTTAACGAACAAGAAACAAAATCTCCAAGAAATTTTTCCGTATTAATTCTTTGAATCTATTCCGACTTCTTAAAGCAAGAACGGAAGCAGAACTTTCTGAACAATTATGTTTCCTGTCAATCCGAATGGCATAGAAAGAAGTTTCAGAGTGGGTTTGAACAATCAGCGACTTCGAAACCTAAAAATTCCATGTTTAATCCTTAATATGGGATAGCTATATTCTTGATGTCATACCATATTAACAAATGAACTATCTGAACAAAAATATACGTGAAAGAATTGATGCAATGTTGAAACATCTTTCCATGATCCGGCCCTTTAACACATCATCAATGAAAAAGCTTCGGGAGCAGTTTGCTCTTGAGCTTACATACAATTCCAATGCAATAGAGGGAAATTTGCTTACACTGAAGGAAACCTTCTTTGTTATCAATGAAGGTCTTACAATCAAAGGCAAACCAATGAGAGATCATCTCGAAGCGAAAGATCACTTTGAAGCATTGGAATACTTGTATAAATTTGCTGAGAAGGAGAGAAAGCAAAATTTCACCGAAGTTACATTGCGGACTCTTCATCAGTTGGTATTAAGAGAAACCGAATCAGGTGAAGCTGGGAAATATAGGACCGGCAATGTGATGATAACAGGTTCATCCCACACTCCGCCCGATGCTCATGAAGTACCCCATAAGATAAGAGAAATGTTCGAATGGATAAGAAAACAGAAGAACAAGATGCACATCGTCGAACTTTCTGCAATTGTTCATCATAAGATCGCCGGCATCCATCCTTTTACCGACGGAAACGGAAGAACCGCAAGATTGGTCATGAATCTGCTGCTGTTGCAAGAAGGTTACCCAATGACAGTAGTATTGAGCAACGACAGAAAGAAATACTATAATGCCTTATCAAAGGCCGACCGGGGGGATTATTCCAGTTTTGTAAGATTTATAGCTCAAGCCGTTGAACGCTCACTCAATATCTACATCAAAACGCTCTTGCCGGCAAAGACAGAATCAGGAAAGTTTTATCCCTTATCAACAATTTCAAAACAGACTCCTTATTCAGAAAAATATCTCAATCTGCTTTCCCGGCTGGGCAAAATAGAAGCTCACAAAGAAGGCAGGAACTGGATTACAACAATTGATGCAGTAAAAAAGTATCGGCAGGAAAGAGAAAGGAAGAGATAGTGTTTCGGCCCTTACGGCGCTATCCGGGTTAAACACTTGCCAACAAAGATCCTTCCTCATTTGCTTAATGCAGACAGATGAAGTCGCCAACAGGCTGGACAAAATGGTTCAACTCTTGCTCTCCTCTTTACAGAATTTCCCAACCCCTTCAACCCATCCACAACCATCAGGTTCGATGTAGGATCTTCCGGCAATGTTTCGTTGAAGGTGTTTGATGTTCTCGGTAGAGAAGTTGCCGTGCTTGCAGATGAATACCTGCTCGCGGGAAGTTATGAGCGGGTGTTTGTTGCGGAAGATCTTTCGAGCGGGATTTTCTTCTATGTAATGAGATCCGTCAGTTATCAGAAGACTTTGCGGATGGCAGTGGTGAAGTAGAATTCCAATCCCGCAGCGTTCCCGAAAGATCGCGGAGACACCGCGGAGACGGAAATTGAATAGAATCTTGCAAAGAGATGGGAGTGTAAGAAATTTTGTGTAAATGATTAATTAAGGGAAAGAAACCAGGAAGTATACAGTGGCATTTCCCCCCTAGGGGGGAAATCGGCGAAAGTGAAAATCCTGTTTCTTTTTGATTCTTCAAGGAATAATTTATTAATCAAAGCACAAAAGGAGTTTAAGCAATGGAACTTACCGCAGAAATGCTCGAAGAGCTTAAGGCTGATCTTGCCAAGGCAAAGACTTACGGAGACCTGATGGGAAAGAACGGGGCGCTGAAGAAGCTCATGGGAAAGGCTCTTGAGGCAATGCTCGAAGCTGAACTGACCGAAGAATTAGGCTATGAAAAACACTCCCCTGAAGGAAACAACACCGGCAACAGCCGCAACGGGAAGACAAAGAAGACCCTGAAGAACGACAGCGGGGAGATAGAACTCCGCGTACCCCGCGACAGGAATGGAGAGTTTGATCCTGTGGTGGTTAAGAAATACGAAAGGACTCTTGGCGACATTGAGCCAAAGATTATCTCAATGTACTCAAAAGGCATGACGACGCGCGACATACAGTCTCATATCGAAGAGATATACGGACTGTCAATGAGCGCCGGTTTCATTTCTGATGTCACCAACAGCGTTCACCAGCTGGCAGTTGAGTGGCAGAACAGGCCGCTTGAGGAACTTTACGCTGTCGCATTTTTCGATGCAATATTCTACAAGGTCAGAGACGGCGGAAAAGTAGTAAGCAAAGCCGCTTATACCTGCCTTGCCGTTGACGTAAACGGGCACAGGGACCTGCTGGGCATCTGGATCTGCGAGTCAGAAGGTGCAAATTACTGGCGCGGCATTCTCACAGAATTGCGAAACCGGGGAGTGAAAGATATCCTTATCTCCTGCATTGACGGACTTAAGGGCTTTGATGAAGCAATAAACAGTATCTTCCCTCAAACCGAAATCCAGCTCTGCATTGTACATCTGATAAGAAACACCCTGAAATATATTGCATCCAAAGATCAGAGACAGTTTGCAAAAGAACTCAAAAACGTTTACTCTGCTCCTACAGAAGAAGCCGGATTAAACGAACTTCATCTGCTTGAAGAGAAGTGGGGAACCAAGTATCAGTTTGCTCTCAAAGGATGGAGAAACAACTGGCACAACATTGCAACATTCTTCAAGTATCCTGAGGAGATCAGGCGAATGATTTACACGACCAATGCCGTTGAGGCAGTTCACAGACAGTTCAGAAAGGTAACCAAGGCAAAGACTCTATTCCCGAATGACGACGCCCTCACAAAAGCTCTATTCCTGGCTTACAGGGATCTGTCGAAGAAATGGAACAAGCCGGTCAGGAACTGGCCGTTCATTGTATCGCAGTTTGACATAATTTTCGGCGAGAGATTTACTATGCAACTGAAATGAAAAATTCATTTACACAAAAATATTTACAGTCTCAAAGAGATTTCGGACATTTGTACAAGCATCAGGAAACAAGACTCTCACAAATATGAAAAAGGTAGTCTCCATCTTCATACTTATTCAAGCAATATCTCTTCCTGTGTATTCCAAGTGGATTGCTCAGAACTCCGGCACGAATCAAAATCTTTACGACATTGAATTCTTAAATGACAAGACAGGCTGGGCTGTCGGAGATGCGGGAGTTGTGATAAAGACAACCGACGGCGGAATATATCCACTTTCTCTAGTTTTCTTATTATCATATCTGTTCTGTGAAACTTCTTCAGCCAGGCTCTGACAACCGATATTTTCTTCTCTTCCCGTATCTCCATAGCCAACTCACGCTTTTGACAGAGCCTTACAACTTTTTTTCGATTACTTCCTTCAGTATTGAGTGATCAAGACTCAGATCAGCATACATCCTCTTTAGCTGGGAGTTCTCACGCTCAAGTTCTTTGTACTTTCTCAATAACTCCGAATCCATACCTGAATACTTCTTCTTCCAGTTGTAAAGCGTATTACGGTTGATCCCCAGCTGACGGCAAATGTCATCAACATTCTTGCCGGCTTCATGCTCCTTCAGAGCCTGAACTATCTGGCTCTCGGTGAACTTCGATTTCTTCATCTTCTTGGTTTTTTAAAAGTTAGACATTTTTGTCTACTTTTAAACTGTAGGAGTTTTGGGGATACTTACAATAACCAACAATTTAACTTGGACAGCATCTACAATAGCAGAACTCTGCTAGAGACGCTGGAACATAGAGATATTCTTCAAAGAGCTGAAGAACCACCTCAAAATCAAATCTTTTGTAGGAACAACGGAGAATGCAGTCATGATACAGATTTGGACAGCAATGCTGAGTTATCTGATTTTGAGATATTTGAAGGAGGTCTCGAAGTACGGTTGGAGCCTGTCAAACCTGATAGCGATTCTGAGAGGATGCTTGTTTCTGAAGATCGAGCTTAACAACTTCCTAAATGAACCATTTAAACCGCCGGGAGAACTGATAACGGATGGAAAACAAGAGAGTGTGTTTGATGTTACGAAATTCTGAGGGGGATACTTGTTCGGCCAAAGGAAAATCTGTCCAAATCCTACGGATATCAAAACACTTTCTCAAAATCAAAAATGTTTTGGACAGCAGTGGCGCTGTGAATGCACTAATGGCAAGAATTCCATTTGAATAAGTGCATTTTCTTGGTATCTTGAACGCCATGAAACTCATTGCCGCCATAATCTTGCTGTACATGTTTGCAATGCTGTGCGCTCCGTGCGCCGATTGTGATATGTATTATTGCATCAGCACTGAGGAGGCAGCTCATGAAGATCATTCACATCCGGAGCAGCAGGATATGGAACCAGATCATTGTCCGCCGTTTTGCCTCTGCACATGTTGCGGAAGTTCATACGGAGCCAACGACTACGGCACAAGACTCTGCCACATCAGTTATTCGTATCAGCAGGAATTCCTATCCGGGCCGCTTTTCCTTGAGTCAGACCCCCGCTTCAATATCTGGCATCCGCCAAAGAACTGTTAAGTTCAAAACAACTCCAGTAACCGGCTGACGTCCGCAACTTCTGCCTGAACGCAGAACTGCGCTTTGACAGCTTTTGATTAACTTAACAGGCCTTTGCATGCTTGACCGCATAATTGCATTCAGCATAAAGAATAAGTTCGTTGTAATTGTTATGCTCACAGCTCTCATTATCTGGGGAGTGTGGAGCATTACGAAAATACAAATCGATGCAGTTCCCGATATCACAAATAACCAGGTTCAGATAATAACTCTCTGCCCCGCACTTGCCGGACAGGAAGTTGAACAGCTTGTTACTTATCCCATTGAACAAAGCATAGCCAACCTTCCGGATCTTGTGGAACTGCGAAGCATTTCAAGGTTCGGATTGTCTGTAATAACCGTCGTGTTTGAAGATGATGTTGACATATTCTTTGCCCGACAGCTCATAACGGAAAAACTCAGGGATGCCGAAGGAAAGATCCCTGCGGGCGCAGGCACTCCTGAACTAGCGCCTGTAAGCACCGGGCTCGGGGAGATCTTTCAGTACATCATTCATCCGAGAAAGGGCAGTGAAGATAAGTATTCCGCAATGGACTTGCGCACAATGCAGGACTGGATCGTTGCGCGGCAATTGTACGGCACTCCGGGCATTGCGGAAGTCAACAGCTTCGGCGGAGAACTTAAGCAATACGAAGTTTCCATTGACCCCGACAGACTTCTCGCAATGGGAGTCACAATTCCGGACATCTTCAATGCTCTTGAAAAGAACAATGAAAACACCGGAGGCGCTTACATTGACAAGAAACCAAACGCTTACTTCATCAGAGGCATCGGTCTCGTCAGTTCATTTGACGACATTAACAACATTGTTGTCAGGCTCAATCCGAACGGGATACCGATACTAATCAAGGATGTTGCGGAAGTGCGTTTCGGATCCGCCGTTCGCTACGGTGCAATGACATACAACGGCGAGAAGGATGCAGTGGGAGGCGTGATAATGATGCTTAAGGGAGCAAACAGCGCAGAAGTGGTAAGCGCAATAAAGGAGAAGCTCCCTGTCATTGAAAGGTCGCTTCCTCCTGATGTAATGATAGAGGCGTTCCTCGACAGAAGCGATCTTGTTGGTAGGGCGATCAATACGGTTGTAACAAATCTCGCGGAAGGCGCTCTGATCGTGATATTTGTGCTAGTCCTGTTTCTGGGAAATATCAGAGCGGGAGTCATTGTGGCCTCAGCAATACCTCTGTCAATGCTCTTTGCATTCGGAATGATGAACCTGTTCGGCGTTTCGGCAAACCTCATGAGTCTTGGCGCAATTGATTTCGGCCTTGTTGTTGACGGTGCAGTGATAGTGGTCGAAGCTACCATGCATCATCTCGGTTTGAGAAAAGGCGCCGGCAGGCTGACTCAGTCGGAAATGGACGAAGAGGTTCTCAGATCAGCATCGAAAATCAGAAAGAGTGCGGCGTTCGGTGAAGTTATCATCCTTATTGTTTACATACCAGTACTCACTCTCATAGGCATAGAAGGAAAGATGTTCAAGCCAATGGCGCAGACAGTCGGTTTTGCAATTCTCGGAGCGCTCATACTCTCGCTCACTTATGTTCCCATGATGTGCGCATTCTTCCTTTCAAAGGAGATCACCCACAAGGAAACATACAGCGACCGTCTCATTTCATTCTTCAGAAGGATCTACACTCCCGCGCTTGATTACGCTGTCCGGTACAGGAAGACGGTCGTGACCACAGCAGTGATCACATTCGCAATTTCCGTTGTGCTGTTTTCAAGAATGGGCGCCGACTTTCTCCCGACATTGCAGGAGGGCGATTTTGCCTTTCACTGCATACTGCCGCAGGGAACTTCGCTTTCTCAAAGCATTGAAACAAGCATGCAGGCTTCCCGGATACTGAAACAGTTTGATGAAGTGAAGATGGTTGTGGGAAAGACCGGCTCGGCCGAAGTGCCGACGGATCCCATGCCGCCCGAAGTCACCGACATGATGGTGATACTCAAGCCCCCCAAAGAATGGAAACGAGACATAACCTACAACGGTCTTGCGGATGAGATGATGAATGAGCTTCAGGTGATACCCGGCGCGTTCTTCGAAAAAAGCCAGCCGATTCAAATGAGGTTCAATGAGCTGATGACGGGGATCAGGCAGGATGTGGCAGTTAAGATATTCGGAGAGAATCTCGACACTCTGCTTGAGTACGCGAACGAGGTTTCAGAGGTCGTTGAGACTGTCAAAGGCGTTACGGATCCGATGGTGGAAAGAGTCGCCGGACTTCCGCAGATAGTGATCGAATACAAGCGGGCGCAGATCGCAAACTACGGCCTCAATATCGAAGACATAAATCATGTCATCAGCACTGCATTCGCGGGAGGCAAGGCGGGTGTTGTGTTTGAGGATGAGAGAAGATTCGACCTTGTTGTAAGGGCAGACAGCATGCACAGAACGGACATCGGAGATCTTACGCATCTCTATATTCCGGCGCCTTCCGGAGTGCAGATACCTCTTTCTCAGGTTGCGGAGATCAGATATCAGCTTGGCCCGGCCCAGATAAGCCGCGAGAGCGGCAAGAGGAGAATTGTGATCGGCTTCAACATCAAGGACAGGGACATCGCAAGTGTTGTGGAGGAGATACAAGCCAAGCTCGGCGATCAGGTGAAACTTCCCGAAGGATATTACTTCGCTTACGGCGGCACTTTTGAAAATCTCCGCGCAGCATCAAAACGGCTGTCCATAGCCGTTCCGCTTGCATTGTCGCTCATATTTATTCTCCTGTACTTCACTTTCAATTCAGTGAAACATGCAATTCTCATATTCACCGCAATTCCCATGAGCGCTATCGGCGGAGTGCTTGCACTGCTTCTGCGCGATATGCCGTTCAGCATTTCCGCAGGCATTGGTTTCATTGCACTGTTCGGAGTTGCCGTGCTCAACGGAATTGTACTGATCTCAACATTTAACCAACTGAAAAAAGACGGCATGACCAACTCACTTGAGATAATTAAGCAGGGCACCGCATTAAGACTGCGTCCCGTACTCATGACGGCAAGTGTTGCATCGCTTGGCTTCCTTCCGATGGCCCTCTCAAGAGGCGCAGGTGCGGAAGTGCAGAAGCCGCTTGCAACTGTTGTGATAGGCGGACTGATAACCGCCACATTCCTTACACTCTTCGTACTGCCTCTGCTTTACATGATGATCGAGAATTTCTTCGGCAGCAAAAGGAAGCCGGCAGGGGGATTCGGAACAATCGTCAGCGTGATTGCGGTATCGGCAGGATCACTTTTTCTTCAAACTTCTCCTGCATTGAGTCAACAGCAGTTAACCCTGGATCAGGCAATTGACATCGCACTCAGGAACAACCTTCAGATAAGTTCGTCAGAGCTTGAAGTGATGTCAGCCCAGAGCATGCGCAAGTCATCGTTCGAACTCCCGAAGACAGACATTTCAGTTCAGTACGGGCAGTTCAACAGCATCAACAACGATCTCAGCTTTTCAATAAATCAGGTGATACCGTTCCCGACACATTATTCTGCAAAAGCGGATGTTTTTGATGCTAAGATAGAGCTCAGCAAGCTGAATCGTGATGCAGCAGAAAATACGATCAAAAGCAAAGTGCGCTCGGCGTATCATACGATTGCATTTCTGTCGGTGTACAGGGCGAGACTGCTCGGCCTTGACAGCGCTTATGCAGGATTTGTGAGCGCCGCGTCACTGCGATATGCAACAGGTGAAAGCAACCTACTCGAGAAGACAACTGCCGAAGCAAAGCATGGCGCGCTCAGGCAGAAGCTCCGTCAGAATGAGGCCGGCCTGCGTTCGGCTTACGGCTACATGAAGTCACTTCTCAACACGGCGGATTCAATCATTTTTACGATGCCCTCGAAATACGAACCGCTCGTGCTTGACAACGCTGCAGATACTTCACTGCTTGGCGGGAATCCCGAATTGAGGTCGCTCTATCAGGTGGCGCTGGTCACCGAGAATGAGCGAAAAATGGAGTCGGCAAATCTGCTTCCGGACTTATCTGTAGGCTATTCAAATCAGTCAATAATCGGTTATCAGAATGTTGACGGAAGTGAAGTATATTATGACGCCGGCAAGAGATTCCAGTCTTTCAATATTGGGATTGCAATACCGATCACATTCTTCAACAGCAGTCAAAAAAGCGAATCACTTGACTATCTTAAGAAGTCTCAGCAAAGGGAAGCTGAAAACGAAAGACTCAGATTGAAGTCTCAGCTTGAAACAGCCCTGCTCAACTACTCTCAGCAGATGTCGGAGTATGAATATTATCAGACTTCTGCGCTTCCAAACGCCGAGACGATCATCAACACGGCGTCGGTTTCCTTCAGAAGCGGCGAGATCGGTTACGTGGAATATGTTCAGGGGCTTGAGAACGCCGAGGAGATAAGGCTCGGTTATCTCGAATGTATAAACAGGATAAATCAGACTGTCACTGAGGTCAATTACATAATCAACAAACAATGAACCGGATAATGAAAAGCATCATAATTTTGATTCTGTTCTGCATGGGACTCTTGAGTTCATGCGGCAAGAACAATGAAACGGATCACGATCACGATGAACACGGAGACGGGCAGACCAAAGAGCACAGAGAGGCTTCATCAACCGCATTCACTTTGGAGCAGATCAGATCAGTGGGCATTGAGCTTGGTTCGATTGAACGAAAACAGCTCACATCTTCTCTCAAGGCGAACGGCTTTCTCAAGGTGCCGAATCAAAGCCGGGCAAATGCAACTTCAATGATGGGAGGGATTGTAACATCAATCAACATTCAGCCGGGAAGCAATGTAAGGAGAGGGCAGGTACTGGCAAACATTTCCAACACCTCTTTTGTATCCATGCAGGAAGAGTTTCTGAGCGTAAGCAGTAAGCTCGAACTCGCGGAGCTTGAGCTGAGCAGGCAGAAGGAACTGCTTGAAGGAAATGCGACCGCGACGAAAAATCTTCAACAGGCAGAAGCCGAGATTCGCACATTGCTCGCACGCAGATCAGGGTTGCAGAAACAGCTTGATATGATCGGCATAGATACTGACGAACTTGATCCCGAAAATATAAGTAGCTCAGTGAGCGTCAGAAGCCCAATATCGGGGACTGTTGCAAAAGTGGATGTAAACATCGGAAGTTTTGTGGAGCCGGGAAGCCTTCTTGCGGAAATCGTTGATAACAGCCGGCTTCACCTTGACCTGTTCGTGTATGAGAAAGACCTGGATAAACTTATGGTTGGACAAACGATACACTTCACGCTTACAAACAACCCCGGTAAAGAATACGATGCAAAGATCTTCAGCATATCCAACACATTTGAACAGAATACGAAGGCGGTTGCGGTCCACGCCGCTGTTGAAGGAAACAAGGAAGGCCTTATAGACGGCATGAACATTACCGCATTGGTAAGCCTTGACAATAATGTACTGGATGCTGTTCCGACTGAGGCAATTGTGAATTACCAGGGAATTGATTACATATTCATGGAATCAAAAGGAAGCGGATTTTCAGATTCAGTCAAAGGAAATGATTCATCCCGACATGAAAGCATCTTACGGAAAGAGGATCATGCCGATGAGCATGACCACAAACACGAGCACGGACACGAAGAGGAATTGACCGGTAATGACAAAACTCATGCAGCCGGCGAGACGATAACTTTTGTGAAGATCGCAGTGAAGAAAGGAACAACCGATGTAGGTTATACAGAGATAGTACTGCTTGAAGAGATTCCTGCCGAAGCAAAGATTGCAGTCAAAGGCGCATTCTTCATACTGGCAAAAATGACAAACCGGGGAGAAGGACATTCGCATTAAGATCAGATGATATGAACTTTCCAGCCATCGGTAAATCAGCAAAGGGCTTACTTTCATTAAGAGTCAAAGCCAATTGATTCGGCCGATAATTGAACTTCGTAAAATGAAAGGAGCCCCATAAGTCATGCGGCAAGAATACAAAATTATAACCGGGGGAAAGCTATACTATTGATTTATTTGCTAATAGGTGTTGGTGTTCCCAAAAGTTTACATTTAAGCATTTCACAAAGTGTGGTAAGTACAAATGAAAACTTTTGGGTCACCAACAACTTACCCTGGCCATTTCCGTAGTAACTCATTCCAATGATCACCGTGTAAGTATCCCCAAAACTCCTACAGTTTGAAAGTAGACAAAAATGTCTAACTTTTAAAAAAACCAAGAAGATGAAGAAATCAAAGTTCACGGAGAGCCAGATAGTTCAGGCTCTGAAGGAGCACGAAGCGGGCAAGAATGTTGATGACATCTGCCGTCAGCTGGGGATCAACCGAAACACGCTTTACAACTGGAAGAAGAAGTATTCGGGGATGGATTCAGAGTTATTGAGAAAGTACAAAGAACTGGAGCGGGAGAACTCACAGCTGAAGAGGATGTATGCAGATCTGAGTCTTGATCACTCCATACTGAAGGAAGTGATTGAAAAAAAGTTGTAAGGCTCTGTCAAAGGAGAGAACTGGCAAAAGAGATAAGGGAAGAGAAACAGATCTCGGTTGTCAGAGCCTGCAAAATAATCAAACTTGAGAGGAGTATGTATTATTACCGTTCAGTAAAGGACGACACAGAAGTAGAGGAGAAGTTGCGCTGGTATGCCTCGCATTACCCGACGCGCGGCTTACCGGAGTATTACAAGCGGATCAGGAGAGAAGGATTTCAATGGAATCACAAGCGGGTTCGCCGCGTGTACCGCAATCTAGGAATGAGCAGACGAAAGCGAGCAAAGAGGCGTCTGCCGAATCCGGAGAAGCAGTCATTGTTGCAGCCGCTGGAAGCAAATCTGACATGGAGCATGGACTTCATGCATGACAGTTTGGAAAGCGGCAGAAGATTCAGGACATTGAACATCATAGATGATTACAACCGTGAAGCACTTGCAGTTGATGCTGAATATTCTATGAGTTCAGCAAAATTAGTTGAGACATTAAAGCGGGTGATAGAGTGGCGAGGCAAGCCTGAGTCAAACCGCAGTGATAACGGTCCGGAGTTCACAGCAACAGTATTTCAGGAGTTTTGCGAGAGCTTCGGAATCATTCATAAACCGATCCAAAAAGGAAAACCAATGCAGAACGGATACATAGAGCGATTCAACAGGACGTACCGTGAAGATGTGCTTGACTCGATCATGTTTTCAAATCTCAATCAGGTAAGAGAAGAAACAAGTAAGTGGATGGAGGACTACAACGAAAATCATCCGCACTCAAGTCTCTCAGACATGAGTCCGAGAGAGTTTTTGAACTCAAAAGCTAAGAAGAAAATGTCTACTTTAGCTCTGTAGGAAAAAGGGGGTACTTACA
>CAZTQR010000075.1:0-15292 GCA_964615795.1 uncultured Ignavibacteriaceae bacterium | reverse complement strand
CCGGGTTCACCGATAAGAACAGGATTGTTCTTTGTCCTTCTGGAAAGCACCTGAAGAACGCGCCTTATTTCGTCTTCCCTCCCTATTACAGGATCAAGCTTTCCTTTGACTGCAAGTTCATTAAGGTTCTTTCCGTACTTCTGCAATGCCTGATAAGTGTCCTCGGGATTCTGCCCGGTCACTCTGTTGGTTCCGCGGATATCCTTCAGCGCTTTGAGTATGTTGTCTTTTGTGATGTCGTTTGATCTCAGAAGCTGGGCGATTGATGACTTCTTGGTATCAGCAAGGCCGAGAAGTATGTGCTCAGTCGAAACATATTCGTCTTTGAGCGCCGATGCTTCCTTTGCGGCATTCTCAAGAACATCGTACGCTTCCTTCGAAAAGGATTGTCCGGCGCCTGCACCCGTAACTTTCGGAAGTTTCTCGAGCAGTTCTCCCGTTCTGATCTTCAGAAGGTCTGTATTTGCTCCGAGCTTCTGAAGGGTTGACGGTACAATTCCCTCCGCATCCTGAAGCAGTGCGGCGAAGATGTGTTCGGGTTCTATCAGCTGGTTTGAATAATTCGAAGCAATTTCCTGTGCCTGCTGTATCGCCTCCTGCGCCTTTATTGTGAGCTTATTGAAGTTGAATGCCATTGAAGATGTTTGTTTGATTCAAACTAATCCTAAAATTGGTATTTTTCAATTACAAGTTGTATGTCCGTTTTGTAACTTGATTCCCAATGTTTGATGCCTCTCTCGTCATATCAGTGTATGACAAAGCCCGTGAGCTTGACCTGATTTTCCATGCCTTGCTGATTCAGGATCTGAATATGAAGAAAATCGAAGTGATAATTGCAGAGGACGGCATGAACAAGGACATCGCCGCACTTACGGAAAAATGGTCGGCTGACGGAAATCTGAACATAAAACACATCACGCAGGAAGACAAAGGATTCAGAAAGAACAGGATTCTTAACAAGGCAATCACTTCCTCAGCTTCCCCTTACATGATCTTCATTGACGGCGACTGCATTCCGCACCCGGAGTTTGTGTCTGCCCACCTTAACAATGCCGGACAAAACACCGTGTTGTGCGGAAGAAGAGTCAATCTTACCAAAAAGCGCTCGGAAGAAATGAACGCTTCTGAGATCGCTTCAGGCAATTACGGCAAATCACGTTTCAGCGACATTGTTCATTCAGCTCTCAACAAACACAGGCCGGGATATGAGCACAACGCTGAAGAAGGGATCATCATCAGGCAGGAAGGTCTGAGAAAGCTGCTGATGAACGAAGATGAGCACATACTCGGCTGTAATTTCTCCGTGCACAGGCAGATGCTGTTGAATATCAACGGCTTCGATGAGAATTATGAAGGCCCGGGGCTCGGAGAAGATTCTGACATTGAGTACAGATTAAGGCTCACAGGAGCCCGTTTCAAATCCGTCCGCAATCTGGCAATAGTTTACCACATGTACCATCCAAAGACAATAGAACAGCCGCGCAACATGGAGTACTTTCTCGGCGTCAAGAGCAGAAACATCTCTTACTGCATTAACGGAATTCAAAAGGCCTGAAGGCAGATGGAGAAAGTTACAGGACTTGTGATCTGCAAAAATGAGGAAAACAGAATTGAAGCATGCCTCCGAAGTCTCAAGTGGTGCGATGAGATCATTGTGGTTGACGCTTACAGCACGGATAAGACGGTTGAAATAGCCGGGTTGCATACAGACAAAGTGTACCGGAATGAATGGAAGGGTTTCCGGGAGCAACGGCTCTTCGCACTCTCCAAAGCGGAAGGAGGATGGATCTTCGCTCTTGATGCCGATGAAAGATGCACAGCCGGACTTGCAGAAGAGATAAGGTCACTGCTGTCATCAGGCACGGGAGAATACAGCGGATACCTGATACCGAGAAAGAACTTTTTTCTGGGGAAGTGGATAAAACACGGCGGATGGTATCCCGGTTATCAGATGAGATTGTTCAAAGCAGAAAGCGCAAACGTAACTGATAGACTTGTTCACGAATCTTACACGGTGGAGGGCAGGACGGGCAAACTGCGTTCAGACATAGAGCATTACACTGTTACTTCGGTTGATGAGTATATGAAGAAGATTATGCATTATGCGGATCTGTCTGCCGCCGAAAAGAAGCATCACAAAGTCGGCTTTTACAGACTTTTCATTTACCCGAGGCTGGAGTTTGCAAAGCAGTATTTTCTGAAAGGCAGTTTTCTTGACGGTAAAGAAGGACTAATGATCGCGAATTTTCACATGTTCACAAAAGCTCTGACATACATGAAGATTCTGGAGCTTCAGAGAAAATGAATCTCTCCCGGAGACTGTTCAAATACATTAAGCGGTATAAGCCAAACCTTGCGGCTTCACTGCTGTTGTCTGTGCTTTATTCTCTGTTCAGCGCAGTGGCAGTGTATCTTACAATTCCCCTGCTGAAGACACTCTTCCTTTCAGACTCAGCGGAGCAAACTTCTGTGCCGGGAGGAAATTTCGTAAGAAGCTCTCTGAAGTGGATCGAGGATGCCATACTTTCTCAGGGCCATGCCAGAGGACTCGCAATCATTTGCATACTTATTCTCATAGCATACCTTCTTAAGAATCTGACCGGATACCTTCAGGCAATAAACATGCAGAAGGTGGAGAAGGGAGTTGTGAGGGATGTGAGGGAAGAACTGTATGCAAAGATCAATTCTCTTTCGCAGAGATATTTTAATTCTGAGAGGTCGGGAAACCTGATCTCAAGGATGACGAACGATGTGAACGCCCTGCAATCAGGCATTTCTGCCTCCTTTCTCGATCTTGTGCGCGAACCGGTGATGATGATCATTTACCTTGTGCTTGCGTTTTCGCTGAGCTGGAAGCTCACGTTGATCTCAATGGTAGTGTTTCCCCTCACCGTTTACTTCATTGTGAAGATCGGAGCATCCCTTAAGAGAAGAAGCATAAGGATGCAGAACAAGGCGGCGGACCTTCTGTCTGTGATCACCGAAACAATTTACGGCTCAAAGCTCATAAGGGCATTCGGCGCATCTGATTACATGAACAAACTCTTCAAAAAGGAATCCGGCGAGCTTTATGTGCTTACAATGAAGAATGTAAAGGCAAGCGAGCTAACAAGGCCGGTGACTGAATTTCTCTCCATACTCGCCGCAGTGCTTATAATCTGGTTTGGCGGCAGAGAGGTTCTTGAAGCACGGTCGCTTGATCCGGAAGAGTTCATCGGATTTCTCTTCATTATATTCCAGATAGCCACTCCGATAAAGAACCTGAGCGGCGTCAACAACAGCCTTCAGACTGCCTCTGCCTCCGCAGGCAGGGTGTTTGAAATTCTTGATCATCCCATTGAAGTCCGGGAATCGCCCGATCCTGTTCCCTTCAGGGAACTGAAGCAAAGCATCGTTATAAAGAACGTATCATTTGCCTACGAGCAGGGAAAGGAAGTGCTTAAGGACATAAGCCTGGAGATTCCGCGCTCTTCGGTGCTTGCGCTTGTAGGGCCTTCCGGCTCGGGAAAGTCAACACTCGCAGACCTCATTGCCCGGTTCTATGATGTCAATTCGGGTGCGATAATGTTCGATAATATTGATGTCCGCAATTTCAGGCTCGCATCCTTCCGCGAGAATATCGGCATTGTCCAGCAGGAAACGATCCTCTTCAATGACACTATCAGGAACAACATTATTTTCGGAAGGGAGAATGTGACTGAAGAAGAGCTCATAGAGAAGTGCAGATCGGCAAACGCTTACGAGTTCATCATGCAGACGGAAAAGGGCTTCGATACAGTGATAGGAGAACGCGGCCTGAAGCTATCCGGCGGTCAAAGGCAGAGACTGTCCATTGCGCGGACCCTGCTGAAAGATCCAAAAGTTCTGATACTTGACGAAGCAACTTCTTCACTTGATGCCGAGTCGGAGCATATTGTTCAGAATGCGATCGAGAAGATGATGGAAGGCAGGACCAGCATAGTCATAGCTCACAGACTTTCAACGATCATCAACGCGGACAAAATAGTGGTGCTTGACAAGGGAAGGATCGTGCAGTCGGGAACACATGAAGAGCTCATAAATTCAGACGGCCTTTACAGAAGGCTTTATCTCATCTAATGTCCGGCAAAAATTGACCGCCGCAAAGGAAAAACTCTCCAGGGCAATTGACATTTCAATTCCGATACTGATACTGCTTCAGGTGTCAACCGTAAGCATATCCATTGCCGTTTCTTCCATTATGTTCACCGTCTGGATGTCGCTGTGGCTTCTTCAGGCCTTGATTGACAGAAAGAACGCTCTTTCTGTTTTCAGAATGAGTGAGCTTAAGGCAATCAATGTATTTGTTCTGCTTTATTTCATTGCCGAAGTTGTATCGAGATTGTTTGCAGTGATCCCCGATCATGCCTTTGACAACATAAAGCGGCTTCTTCTTTTCGGAATATTCTATGCTTCCGTCGGAAAGATCACAGGCACGCTCATGCTCAGCAGGATGCTGGCATTTTTGCTTTCAGTGCTTTCTGCAATTTCGGCAATTGAGCTCATTACTTATGCGGTGAAGTTTGGCGAGATGATACAGACTACTCCCTTTTCGGAGATCAGGATAGACTACTTCAATTACCCACTTACCTCCGCCGAAATAAAACTGATGGTGCTGATGGCATTTATGCCTGTTGTTCTGCAAAAAGAAAATTTCATCTTCCGGCGTTCACTTCTGATACTGCTTTCCGTTCCCGTTGCAGTCTCCATGCTTCTCACGCAGTCGAGGAATGTATATCTCGCACTGTTCATTTGTCTTATTGTTTACGGAATATTTAAGAGCAGAAAAGTGCTTGCAGTTACGGTGGCTCTCACAGCTGTCTCATACTTCATACTCCCCGTTTCCGTAACGCAAAGGGTTTCCAGCATCTTCGATACAGAACACTCGAGCAACAGGTCCAGAATACTGATGTGGCAGACCGGCTGGCAAATGTTCCTTGATCATCCGCTTACCGGCATTGCCGATTCAGACTTCCTCGGGGTTTACAAAACATACAAGACTCCCGAGTACCACGGCGAGGGAGTTCACATGCATAATAATTTCATGATGATACTCGCCACTACGGGTATGGCAGGATTGCTGGCATTCCTTGGCCTTTTTGCCGCCGTTGTTTCGGGCCAGTGGAAGATGTTCAGGAGATCAAGAGATGCCCTCAGCCGGACACTCACAGAAGGTTCAATGTATGTGATGCTGTCTTTTATTATCACGGGAATGTTTGAATGGAACTTCGGCGACCATGAAGTGATGACGGTATTCTTCTTCCTCATCTCGGTGCCTTTTGTTGTTTGCAAGACCAATGACAAAGACGACGCAATTGAATTACATAGCAGTTAATATTTCAGTAACTTGACCAAAATTAATTCACAATGGACAAGGAAAGATCATCACAGCTGTTCATATCGCTCGTTTATACATGGCAGATGCAGGCGATGATACAGCTTGGTAAAATTGCCAATCCAGTTGACGGAAGTTCACAAAGAGATCTGGATGCCGCTCAGGTTACGATTGACATTCTTGATATGCTTAAGGAAAAGACACTTAACAATCTGAACGACGATGAAAAAAGGTTTCTCGATCAGACAATATCCGACCTCAAACTCAACTATGTGGACGAAAGAAATAAACCGGAACCTCCGGAAAGCCGGGACAAAATTGCAGACGAACTGAAACAGGAAAGTGAAGCGGGACAGTCAAAAGATTGAGCCGCCTGTTGCCGGGATCTTCGGCAATCTTTACAAGCCCGAAGTATTCAGTCTGATTGACGGGATCACTGAAGCTCTTGAACTCAACGGCTTCAGCTATTTCATTGACAGGGACCTTGCAGGAGCGGCAGGCATCAGATCATCAAAGAACATTGCAGGAGCGAAGGCCATAATCTCAAAGGCGGGCGTTGTGCTTTCTTTGGGCGGCGACGGCACATTCCTCAGCACTGCGCAGAAAGTCGGAGGTGCAGACATTCCGATCCTCGGCGTCAACCTCGGGCGGCTCGGCTATTTCTCGGAGATCACTCCTGAGGAGATTGACAAGTTCATTCCGAACCTTCGCACCGGCAAATTCAGGATAAGCGAGCAGGTGATGCTTCAGGCAGAGGCAAAGGGAATGAAAAGACTTTTCGGGCTGAACGATATTGTGATCGACAAGAGCTCGTCGATCAGAATGCTGGAGATTGAAACTTTCTTTAACACGGAAAGGATAGTCAGGATAATATCAGACGGCATCATTGTTTCAACGCCTTCGGGTTCCACTGCATATTCGCTATCGTGCAACGGGCCGATTGTAAATCCGCAGAGCAAGGTTACCCTCATAACTCCAATCTCCCCTCATACTCTGAACGTTCGTCCGATCATTGTACCCGATACTGAAGTGATCCGCATCAAAGTGCTCACAAAAGGAAAGGCAAGGATCACATCGGACGGGCAAAAGGCGTTTGTTCTGAATTCACCGTGCGAGTTCCGCATCTGCAAGGCGCCCTTTACCATAAAGGCGGTAAAGAAAACAAACTCCAGTTATTTCCACACTCTGAAAAAGAAGCTTCACTGGGGCGAGGACATCAGGCACGGAAAGAATCAGTAAGGTACACCGTCTGCCGCAGGCGGACGAGTCTTTCCAATGAATCCCACCAGCACGAGGATCGTGATAAGATAGGGCAGCATCTGTATAAGCTGAGTCGGTATGTCCGCACCTGAGATCTGAAGCGCGATCTCAAGGGCCTCGAATGCCGCAAACAGGATGCATGCGTAAAAGATACTCAGCGGTTTCCACTTTCCGATTATCATGGCAGCGAGAGCAATGTATCCTCTGCCTGCGATCATGCCGTCGCTGTAATTATGCTGCTCCGAAACAAGCCATATCCCTCCCAATGCGCTCAGCAAACCGCTGATCAATACTCCGGCGTACTTGTATGCCCTGACTCTGATGCCGAGTGTTTCAGCCGCCCAGGGGTTTTCGCCGGCAGACCTGAGCCTGAGTCCGAACTTGGTTCTGAACAGAACATATCCCGACACAAACACAAGCAGAATGCTGAACAGCGTGAGCGAGTCCGAAAGAACTTCGCCTATGACCGGCACAAACTTCAGAAACGAAATATCCGGCAGTCCCTCGATTCTCGGCGTATTGCTTGAACTGCTGAAGAGCAGGACCATAAGAAACTTTGTGAGGCCTGCAATGAGAAGATTGAACCCGACACCGGTCACGATCTGGTTTATCTTCAGACTTACGGTAAGCGATGCAAACAGCAATGCAAATACAAGATTTGACAGGAGGCTCAGTGCCAGTGCGGCCGCAGGGCTTCCTGTGAAGATCATGAAAACAGCAAATGAGAAAGCGGCAAGGTTCATGAATCCTTCGATCGAAATGTTTATCACCCCGGCCCTCTCGGAAAAATTCGCGCCGGAAGCTCCGAGATAGTAAGGCGTCATGAGTCTGAACACCTGCGTAAGGAATGCAACCGAGAAGACTGTTGACAAAACTTCCGTCAAATCGCCCCCTTCTTTCTGTAGTGATTCTTTACAAGACTGTCAGACGCAAGTATGGAAATTATGATCAGGCCTTGCACGAGCAGCATTACTTCCTTCGGCACAACCTGATTCACTGCAAGTCCGCCGTAGTCCAGCGCGGCAAAAAGAAGTGAGGAAAAGACTATTCCTATCGGATTGTTCCTTGCAAGAAGGGAGACTGCGATAGCAGTAAACCCGATATTGTTTGAAAACCCGAGTTCATAATATCCCTTGTAGCCGAAGATGAAATTCACGCCTGCAAGCGCAGTGATACCCGCGCCTGCAAAGAAGGATACAAGCAACACTTTGTTCACATTGATGCCCATGTATTTTGAAGCCGTCTCGTTGAATCCGACCGCCCTGAGCTTGTATCCGAAAGTTGTTTTGTAAATGATCACATACACGGCAAGAGCTGTCAGGATCGCGAGCACAAATGAGATATTCAGTGATGATCCTTCGAAGAATGGAAATACAGCGGATGCCTTTGTAAAAAGGGATGTATCCGGAATGCTTACGGTCCTTAGTGTGGATTTGACCGCGAAGAAGTCAACCATGAGATAATTCACAAGCGCAAGAATGACAAAATTCATCATAATGGTTGTGATCACTTCGCTGACCCCTTTCTTCACTTTGATAAGAGCCGGTATCAGGCCCGATAACCCCGCCGCTAAGAATCCTGCAAGCATGCTCAGAATAAGTTGAAGCGCAAACGGCAGGCTCTGCAGGCTTACAGCGGTCAGCGCCATTACAAAAGAGCCCGCATTCAGCTGGCCTTCCGCACCTATATTGAAAATGGACGCATGGAAGCAGATCGCAAGTCCGCACGATATGAAAATGAGCGGCGTCGCTTTGAAGAGCGTCTGGCCTATTCCGTATCCGCTTGCAAACACATCGCTGTAAATAAGCGAGAATACTTCAACCGGATCTTTTCCTATGACTGTGATAAGTATCACCAGCAGTGCGAAAGTAAATGCCAGCGACAGCAGAACGGAAATGATGTTTGCCTTTAATGTGTTCGTCATTTTTCAACTCCGGTCATTGCCCTGCCCAGTTCCGTCATCAGCTCGTCCCTGTAACCCTCACTTCCCTCTCCTGCGCATTTTCTTATAAGGTCTTTGGATAATGTCCTGACGATCCTTCCCTTGTACATTACGCTTATTCTGTCAGACAATGCGAGAAGCTCTTCAATGTCTGAAGAAATGAGAAGTACCGCCTTTCCCCTGTTGCGCTCGTCAATGATCCTTGATGCAATGAATGCAGAAGCATTGATGTCAACCCCGCGGCTTGGGTGAGCAAAGACGATTATATCCTTGTCTGACAATATCTCGCGTGCAATTACTGACTTCTGCTGATTTCCACCCGAAAGGGCTCCGCACGGCATGTCAGGGTCAGGAGCCCTGATGTCGAATTCCTCCATGACATTTATTGAATCGGCCCTCAATGAACTGCCTGTATGAAATTTCATGCCTTTGCTTTTGAGGAGAAGATTCTCCGCAACGGAAAATTCCCTGATCATTCCCTTCCTGTGCCTGTCATCGGGAACGATAGATGCAGAGACTTCAGCAGGATCAACTTCCCCCTCATATTCCTTTTCCGTACCGCACACAATATCTGCGAGCTCGCTTTGTCCGTTGCCTTCCACACCGGCTATTCCGTGGATCTCGCCTGCAACAAGTTCGAGCGACAGTCCGTCCAGCAACCTCCTTTTGTCCTTTACAAGAGACACATTCTTCATGCGGAACAAGACGGGCTGTTCGAATCCGGGATCCGTCTTTGCATGCGGCTTCGGGATCTCCGCCTCGCCAACAATTGCCCTGCTCACTGCTTCAATGTCTATCCTGCTTTCCTTTGCGGAGGCTTCATAAACAAGCCTTCCTCTCCTCAAAACGCTAACCTTGTCTGCGGATCTCTCGAGTTCCCTTAACTTGTGCGAGATGACAATTACCGTCTTGCCGGCGCTTTTGAAATCGGATGTCATTTTTATGAACGAATCAACCTCCGAAGGCGAGAGCACAGCAGTCGGTTCGTCAAATATCAGGATCACGGATTCTCTGTAAAGCAGTTTCAGTATCTCGACCTTCTGCTGCATGCTTATGCCAAGATCTCCCGCCCTTGCATCAGGATCAAGGCAGAGGGAATATTCATCGATCAGTTTCTGAAGTTTTCTCTTGCCGCCCGCTTCGTCAATTCTCTGAAATCCCTTCACCGGCTCCATGCCAAGAATCACATTCTCAAAAACGGTGAAGTCGTCAATGAGCATAAAATGCTGATGAACCATTCCTATCTTCATCGCGATAGCGTCATGCGGAGACCTGAAATTGACAGTTTCACCGAAGACAGAAACTGTTCCGGAATCCTGTCTGCAAAGTCCGAAGAGAATGTTCATCAGGGTTGACTTCCCTGCGCCGTTCTCTCCCGCAATGTAATGCACGGTGTTTGCCTCTATCCCGAATGAGATGTCATGGTTTGCGGAATAATCTCCGAACTTCTTGCCTATATTTCTGAATTCTACTGCGAGCATTTGATCAGCGGACAATGTAACGAAACACGCCGTGCAAATTAATTCAAAATCACAGGCGGGAGAGAACGAAGTGCTTTGAAATTGTAATTGTTATAAACAGGCAGTCAGGTTATTTTTACGTTTTTTCTTAATGACGGATTCTAACCGCAAGGCAAGGGAAATAATTGACAAGTCCGGCTCTTTTGTGCTTACCACACACGTAGCTCCCGACGGGGACGCGATCGGAAGTGTGATGGCGTTCGGGAATTATCTGAATGCAAAAGGAAAGAAAGTCGAAATAATCAACCACTCTCCGACCCCTTTCAATCTCAAATTCATGGATCCGGAGAATAAGATCCGTGTCTTTCAGGACGATCCCGCACATTGCACGGACCTGATTCTGAACAGCGATGTAGTTGCGATCCTTGATACAAACGAGTATCACAGAACGCGGTCAATGGAGAATGTGATCGGCGAATCCCCGGCGCTAAAGATCTGCATCGATCACCACACGGGTATCAGGGAGGAGATGTTTGATGCCGTTGTATCGGAAACAGATTGCGCCGCAACGTGCGAGATACTTTACGATTTCATTAGCAGTGACAGCGAATCGTATATAACAAAAGAGATCGCCTCGGCGCTTTATGTTGGCATTATGACTGACACAGGTTCCTTCAGGCATCCAAGGACAGACTCCCGCGTTTTCAGGATCTGCGCCGAACTTCTCGACAAGGGCGCTGACCCGGTTTATCTTTATGATGAGATCTGCAACAGAGTCTCAAAAGAGATGATGCAGCTTCAGGCGGCTTTCCTGAGCGGGCTTGAGTTCCATCAGGACGGAACCGTTGTGCTTGGCACAGTTATGCAGAGCGACTTCAAAAAGTACGGCCTCAGCATTGACCATATAGAAGGATTCACTTCCTTGCTGATGAGCATCGAAGGAATAAAAGTGGGAGTGATGTTTGTCGAACTTCGTGACAACATAAAACTTTCATTCAGAAGCAAAGGCAACATCCCTGCAAATGAAATGGCGATACATTTCGGAGGCGGCGGCCACTTCAATGCCGGCGGCGCCAATGTGAACGGTGCTAAAGTGGAAGAACTGAAACCGAAAGTGCTTGATGCCGTAATCAAGTATATGAATAAAGTTTAACAACAATCAAAACAGAAAAATGAAAATCACTTTTGAGAAGTCCAGGATTGACAAGATCGGAGCGGATGCCTGCCTTTTCCTTTTTTATCAGGACAAGAAGCTGTTCAATGAGGAACTCGGTGTAATTCAGAATCTTATGAAATGCAAGATCGCAAAGGTCAGCCTTGAGGATTTTGAAGGCAAGCAGAACCAGACAGTGCTTGTATATTCCGGAGACCACAGGATAATATTGTCCGGACTGGGTTTCAGAAAAGATCTGACTCTCGAGAGAATCAGAAAGGCAGTCGCAAGGGGTGTCAAGAAGGCAAAGTCCCTCAAGATCAGGAAACTTGCGATGGAGATCCTTCAGGATCAGACCCTTGAGGGAGTTGAGATAGAGGATGTTGCAAGAGCGCAGACAATCAGCTCGATCCTGGCGCTTTACTCGTTTGACAAGTACTTCACAAGCAAGGAAGACAGGGACATTCACGGAGTAAAGGAAATCGTACTCTTCTCTCAGTACAATTCGCTCACCAAATATTCAAAGGACATTGAGAGGGGAATCATCTCCGGAAAGATCGTCGGCGAGGCAACAAACTTTGCAAGAGACCTTGGCAATGAGCCTTCGAATGTGATCTATCCCGAAACCTTCGCAGACAGAGTCGTAAAGCAGTCGAAGAACAGGGCATATACTGTGGAAGTGCTTGACAAGAAGTCGCTGACAAAAATGAAGATGGGCGGCGTGCTTGAAGTAGCAAGAGGAAGCAGCCGCGAACCAAGGTTTCTCATCATCAGGTACAACGGGGGCAAAAAGAGTGAAAGTCCTTATGTGGTCGTCGGCAAAGGAGTTACATTCGACAGCGGCGGCATTTCGATCAAGCCCGCGGCAGGAATGGCGCTAATGAAAGTTGATATGGGCGGTGGCGCAGCCGTAGTGGGTGTGTTCGAGGCTATATCACAGCTCAGGCTTCCGCTGAATGTCATCGGACTGATACCGCTCGTAGAAAATATGCCGAGCGGAAATTCGTTTAAGCCCGGTGATGTGATCACTGCATATAACGGCAAGACCATCGAAGTTGACAATACAGATGCAGAAGGCCGGCTCATACTTGCAGATGCACTTTCGTATGCGGCGAAATACAAGCCAAAAGCCGTAATTGATATGGCCACGCTTACAGGCGCAAGCATAGTCGCGATCGGAAGCGTCGCATCCATCGTTATGGGAAACAATCCGGAACTGGTGGAAAAGCTTACCGCTGCCGGAGAGCAGACCTACGACAGAGTGTGGGAGCTTCCTTTGTGGGAAGAATACGACAGCATGATAGACTCGGAGATAGCCGACGTCAAGAATTCGGGCCAGACAAGACAGGCCGGCACGATACTGGGCGGAATGTTTCTGAAGAGGTTCATTGGAGATTATCCCTGGGCACATATTGACATTGCGGCAACCGCAATGAGAGACAGAGAAACCGATTACGATCCCAAGAATGCCTCCGGCGCAGGCGTGCGGCTTGTAACTCAATTCCTGATGAACGAAGCACACGGCAACTGATTATTAACGGCATTATGCCTGAGCCCGTCTCAAAGAGGCGGGCTTTTTTGTTTGATATTCCCGACTGCCAAACGCATATTTGCTGACTCTGTTTCGGCAGATGTTTCATTTAAGCCATAGTGCAAATTATTAACCCGGAAGCATGACAGCAGGATTTCTGAAAGTCATATCACTCATTCTGATATTCCTATATGCAAACAGCACGACGGAAAGCTCCCGGCACATCTATGCACAAGAGTATGCGGGCGCCTTCAGACTCGGAAACGAAGTACTTCTCGAAATGCACGACTCCCCTCTTAAAGGAAAGCGCATCGGAATCATCACTAACAACAGCGGAGTCCTGAGCGACGGAAGGCTGTTCCTCGATGTCCTCAATGACAGGCACAAACTCACTAAGATCTTCACGCCGGAACACGGCCTGAGAGGCAACGAGCAGAACATTGATTACACGGATGAAGTGACCGGCGCTTATGTCATTTCTCTTTACGGAAGCAAGGAGAAGCCGTCGCCGGAGGATCTTTCGGATGTTGATTTGCTTGTTTACGACCTGCAGGACGTTTCTGCGCGCTTCTACACATTCATCAACACGCTCTTCTACTGCATGCAGGCCGCGGCTGATCAGAATGTTGAATTTATAGTTTGCGACAGGCCGATCATTCCGGACGGAAACTACGTTGACGGATTTGTACTCGATGACCGTTTCAGATCATTTGTAGGAATGCTGAACATTCCCGCCGCTTATGCTATGACATGCGGTGAGATCGCAAGTTATATCAACTCGGAATATCTGAGCGGGAGGTGCAGGCTGAATGTGATCAGGATGAAATCATATTCAAGAAACACAAGCTATGACTCTCTCGGGCTTTACTGGAAAACCCCTTCTCCCAATTTGTACTTTCCTTCAACTGCTGTGGCATACCTAGGAACCTGCCTCTTTGAAGGCACAAATGTTTCAGAAGGACGCGGAAGTCAGAGGCCGTTTGAATACATTGGCGCTCCCTTCTGCAATGCAGACCTTCTTTGCAGTGAGCTGAACTCAATGAACCTTGCGGGAGTGAAGTTTGAGCCGGTTTCCTTTGTCCCGAAACAGCTCGCCTCATGGATGACAAAACCGAAGTATGCGGATGAAACCTGTTACGGCGCCTACCTCAATATTACAGACAGCAGGAGGGCAGAGCCGTTCAAGATTGCAATTGCGGTGATGCTGAAGATGAAGGAACTGTTTCCGGGATTCAGCATAAATCAGAACAACTTCCTGGACAAGCTTGCCGGAACAGACCGTCTCAGGTTAATGATAGAAAGCGGAAAGAGTTACGAAGAGATCACAGGATCATTCCGTGACGAGGTTGAGTCCTTTAAAGCAAAAAGGGAAAAGTACCTGATTTACTGATCTCAGGCCGCGGCCGTCTTGTTCGGATAACTCTCCGGATAGAGGAGGCATCTCTGAACGTGATCCCCGTTTCCAGCAAGCACCGGTCTTATGGAAGAGCAATCGCCGAACACTTTCGGGCAACGCGGATGGAAATAGCATCCCGAAGGAACCTTCGCCGGCGATGGCACATCGCCCGTAAGTATGATCCTCTTGGATTTCTTGTTCGGATCCGGTACGGGGGCCGCAGAAAGCAACGCCTGCGTGTACGGGTGCTTCGGATTTGCGTAAAGTTCGTTGCTGTCTGCGATCTCAACCAACTGGCCGAGATACATTACGCACACTCTGTTTGAGATATGCTCTACAACGGAAAGATCGTGTGAAATGAACAGGTAAGTTATGTCGAATTCTTTCTGTAGGTCCTGAAGCAGATTTATGATCTGCGACTGAATTGATACATCAAGC
This sequence comes from uncultured Ignavibacteriaceae bacterium, assembly GCA_964615795.1. Classification (GTDB taxonomy): domain Bacteria; phylum Bacteroidota; class Ignavibacteria; order Tepidaquicellales; family Tepidaquicellaceae; genus JADJAH01. Next base: position 759 of record CAZTQR010000075.1, on the reverse strand, counting down.
GCGGATACGGGCTCGTCGCATACTATGAATTTCGGTTCAACCGACAACGCCCTCGCCACACCGATCCTTTGCCTTTGTCCTCCCGAGAACTCATGCGGGTATCTTCTGGCATGGATCTTTCTGAGCCCCACCTTCTCGAGAAGGTCTTCCACTTTCTTTTCCGCCGCTTCACCTTCGGCTATCTCATGGAATTTCAGAATCTCTGAAAGCATTCCTCCGACAGTAATCCTCGGATTGAGCGAGGAATACGGATCCTGAAAGATGATCTGCATCTGCTTTCTGTACTGTTTAAGCTCCTTCAAAGGCATCTGTGTAATGTCCTTGCCGTCAAAGATCACTTCTCCGGCTGTCGGCTCAATCAGCCTTAAAATAGCCCTTCCTACAGTTGTCTTTCCGCACCCAGATTCTCCCACAAGGCCCAGAGTTTCTCCCCTCTTGATTGAAAATGACACATCATCAACAGCTTTCACTTGCCCCACAGTCTTTGAAAAGACCCCTGTCTTTATAGGGAAGTATTTCTTAAGGCCTTTGACTTCAAGAAGTACGTCAGACATCGTATGCAGATTTTCTTAAAAAATATTCGCCAATATAAGCGTAATGCAGTGTAATTACAATTAAGTTGTATCAGTGCCGGGATTTGCCCTCGTTGCCAGGCAACCTTCTATGCTTCCTGCCAACGGTCCGATCTCAGGTCACACAACTTTATATTACAGTGTGAATAATTTCCTCTCAATCACACAGTGCCTTCAGCTGATTTTC
>CAZTQR010000074.1:0-15394 GCA_964615795.1 uncultured Ignavibacteriaceae bacterium | reverse complement strand
TTCGTGGCAAAAGCTCTTTCCTTTGAAGGAGCAAGTCAGCCACGAATACACGAATGATGACATTCGCAGGCAAATCATCGTACAAAGTAACGGCCGTCATATACCTACTCTTATAACTCCTTCACCGAATTTTGCCTTGAGCCTGTCAAGCGCTTCGAAGGGCATCGGGTTTGTCTTTTCAAAGAGGCTGAGGTTTACGGTGTGCGTATCAAGGTGAAGGTCAAACACGCCCATACCAAACTGCCTGCCTTTCAGCATCGGACCCGGCTTCCGCATTCTTTTGAATATTTCCATTGCTGCACTGCATATTTCTCTGTCGTCATTTGTGTGCTGACTGAGCTTGAGAGCACCGGAAGTATAAGTGAGATCCTCAAAACGCAGAGCAAGATAAAGATAACCGGCAACAAGTTCTTTATGGCGCATCTTCCTGCAGATGTACTCGCCGATACGGCGTATCTCATTGTGGACGTCATCTCTTTTGTGCAGCGGCTCGCTCAGAGTGTGAAAGTGATTGAGCGATTTCTCTTTCCTCTCCTTGCGGAAAATTCCCGATGTGTCTTCACCGCGCGCAAGCCGGCCGAAGACAATCCCGTTTATGCCGAACTCCTTGCGAAGAAGTCCGAACGGCGCCTTTGAAAGGTCGCCGATCGTCCTTATCCCGTTTACCAACATCCTCAGCTCATTCCTCCTCCCCACACCCCACAGCTTGGAGACCGGCATCGAATGTATCTTCTCTTCGTTTTCTTTTGTGATCACAGTCATGCCGTCGGGTTTCATCAGCTTGGTGGCGAGTTTGGCAAACGTTTTGTTATATGAGATTCCCATGGAAGCGGTGAGGTTTTCGAGTTTGCGGATCTCGGACTTTATGCTGTGCGCAATGCTTACAGCTTCAAAGAAGTTCTTCGCCACCGGCGAGAGATCAACAAAGCATTCGTCAATGCTGTACTGCTCTATGCAATCAACGGGAACATACCTCTTCAGCATCTCCTGAAGTGCGGCCATAATGCTTTCATACTTCGGCCCGTAGCACGGAAGGGAGATCAGTTCCGGGCAGAGCTTTCTTGCCTCAACAACAGACATGCCGGTCTCCACACCTCTTGCCCTCGCTTCATATGATGCAGTCATTACAATTCCCCTGTTGCCTCCCGTGCCGCCTACGGAGACCGGCTTTCCGCGAAGCTTCGGGTTGTCGCGCTGTTCCACCTGTGCGAAGAATGCGTCGAAGTCTATATGCACAAAGAACTTCCCGATGTTTGACCTGAGCCGGAGGTTCATATCCTTTAAATGAGGAAAAGAATACAGCGGCATTATGCGGACACGCTTATAGAGCTTGTTGAAGTCGTCGCCCTCGCGCGGAATGAAGAAAGTTGAGCTGATAGTTTCCATACCATAATAATATATGGTAAAAATATTTCAGTGGAAACGGAGAAATGGAATCCGCCTTGTGGACCGGATTACCATACAGAGATGTGTGACTGCCGCGGCTCCCTGTACCGCGGGCAATGCGGATCTTAATGTCCCTCCATAATGCCGGCGCTCTCACCGGCGTGAGGGGCATTTGCGGGACTTCCCGAAAGGAGCAGTGTGAGATATAAGTTAGCGAGTTTCTCGAGAACCGAGTTCTGCTTAAGTCTCTGATGCAGGTTGTCAAAGTCAACTCTGTCAAGATCCTGATCCTGATTGAAACAGGTGAATACAAAACTCTCCTTTCCCGTTTCGGGATCAACATGCCTTTGCAGGCACTGCGCGCAGATCTCCTTCATCATGCACTGCATAGGTGAATTGATACTGCCGATGCCTGCATGCTTTCCGAGCTTGTCTCTGAATATTGTATGTCTTGCCGCCTTCACTGCGTTCATCATTCTGTCACTGCCGATCGTGATTATCCTGCTCACTTCGGAAAAATCAACAAGAGGACTGCACAGCAATCCGTCAGAATATGCCTTCATCGCTTCAACAATATTCCCCTTGAATGAGCAATCCTGCGGCCGCCTAGGCATAATCATTTCACCGGTATCGTTGCTCCATACCACCTGATCAGCCCCTGCTTCCACATCATCCATCTTGAATACATCCTTCGAATCCTTGTATCCGGCAAAATACACTACTTTGTTGTTCCTCTTCTTCAGCGCCGCGGCGATAGAGAACAACACTGCATTGCCGAGTCCGCCTCCGGCAAGAATCACTGACTCGTTCTCGGGAATTGTGGTCGGTTCGCCCGTGGGCCCCATCAGCACCACCCTCTCTCCGGGTTTAAGGATCTCCGAAAGTCTTGAAGACACTCCCATCTCAAGCACGATCACTGAAAGCAATCCCTTTTCAACATCCGTCCATGCTCCTGTCATTGCCATGCCTTCCATCGTCAGCTTAGATCCCCTTTTTGAAGGAGCAGTAAGTTCATAATTCTGAAGTCTGTAAAACTGCCCCGGCCTGAACTTGTTCGCCGCAAGCGGAGCATGGATCACAACTTCGACAATTGTTGGTGTGAGCTTCTCCACTCTGTGCACTGTTGCAATCAGCAGGTCGTCAAGGTTCTTCACAAGCTCGGAGAATTTTCTCTCCCTTGCGGAAACCGATCTAAGATCTCCCGGAAGATCCTTTGTCTCTTCCGCAAACATTCCCGCAACTATCTCATACCCGTAACGCGCGGAGGCCATTGCCTTCACTACATTTCCTGCAAAGTCCGGGTGATTGTCGCCGTAAAAGGAAACGAACTTTCCGTCCTTTTCATAGGAAGTGAAAAGGCCTGTCTCGTTCTCAGCCGCTTCCGAAAGCCTGAACTTTCCGCTTTCGTCCTTCTCCAGCTTATGCTCACGGAAGAAATATTTTTTGTCATCAAGTCTGAATGTGCCCGGATGCTCGCGCTCATAAACAATGTTGGGAGAAGTTCCTGCCGCAACAAGCACCGTCTTTGCAGGCATTACAGTATGATTTCCGGAATCGGAATATTTCGTTCTTCCTGAGTCTGCATCCTTGACGACGTTCTGGACATCAAAAACGAGTTCGTGAACCGCGCCGTACTCATCCGCCACCGCCTCAACCGGCGATATCCCTTCGCGTATGTTAATGCCCTGCTTAAGAGCTTCGCGGATCTCTTCATGGTTCAGCCGGTATGCAGGAGAATCGGTAAGAAGTTTTCTGTATGCCATAGTCACTCCGCCCCATTTGTTCAGCAGGGGGATGAAGTCCGGCTCGCATCCTTCCCTGCGTGCTGTTTCCATCTCATTCCGTATTTCCTTTCCGTGCGCGATGAACGTCTCCATCACGCGCTTCTCCTCGTCATCATACATCCTCCAGAAATTCTCCTCGCCGAATTCTCCGGAAACTTCTTCATACTTCTTCAGCGCCTTCAGTGTCTGAACGGGATAGTATGCAAGTATCTCTGTTGATGCGTCTATTGCAGTGAGTCCGCCGCCGATCACAATTGCCGGAAGCCTGATCTGCAGATTTGCAAGATTGTCTTCCTTTGCCGCGCCGGTAAGCTGAAGAGCCATGAGGAAGTCCGATGCTTTGCGGATGCCTCTGATGAGATTGTTTTTCATGCCGATTATTGTCGGCTTGCCCGCGCCTGTTGCAAGCGCAATGTGGTCAAAGCCAAGTTTCCATGCATCATCAACATCAAGCGTCCCGCCGAATCTTACTCCGTCGTAAAGCCGGAAGTTTTTCCTTCTGGCAATGTTGATGTAAATGGCTGTGAGAAAATTCTTGTCCCATCTTACGGTAATCCCGTACTCAGAAACACCTCCAAAACCCTGAAGCACCCGCTTGTCAAGTTCTTCGCTTATCTCGCCGTAAAAAGATCTTACGGGCTCGGGAAGCCGCACGTATCCTCTGCTGTCCTTTGTGCCGGTGAACTTCTCGTGAACTTTCTCGATCTTAAGGCCGTCAATGCCAATCACACCGAATCCTTCATTGAGCAGATGATGTGTAAGGGTATAACCTGCGGGGCCCATACCAACAACAAGTATGTCCTTTCCGTTGTATGGTTTTTCATGGGGATTTTTGACATTGAGCGGATTCCACCTCGTAAGCAGTGAATAGATCTCGTAGCCGTAAGGAAGTTTGAAGACGTCGGTCAGTACGCTCGTTTCGATCTGCGGTATGTTGACCGGCTCCTGATTCTGAAAGATGCACGCCTTCATACAGTCGTTGCATATCCTGTGTCCGGTTCCGGGAACGTTGGGATTGTCAATTACAATGAGCGACAGCGCCGCGACCGGAAATCCTTCATCCCTCACAAACTGCATTTCGGAGATCTTCTCATCAAGCGGACATCCGTCAAGCTTTATTCCGAGAGGATTGCGCTTTATGTTTCCCGATCTTTCCCTGTAACCCTTCGAGCATGAATCCTTGTCGCGGTCATGGCAAAACATGCAGTAGTTTGCCTGCTGTGCCACATGCCTTTCATCCATGCGCGGATCCGTAAGCCTGAAACCGTAACGGTGCACCAGCTTGTCTTTGGATGCATGAAGATATCCTCCGCTGTCTTCCATCTTTACAAGGTGTGAGAAGTCCAGCTTTTCGGGCTCAAAGAAGCTTGCCCAGTCTTTTGAATGCGGATCGCAATTCTTCTTTACAAAAAGCCACTTCAGAAGTTCATCCATAATAGCCCTGATCTTCGCCAGTTCGCTGTGCTCGTGTTCATCAGTTTCAGGAAACATATTCTCCGACCGGACTCTTGCAATCACCTTCTCCGTGATCAGCATTGATTCGTCAGGGATTGTGAAACCGTCGGGCGCAAACTTATCCCCTTCATAATACCATCTGAGATGCTTCTCCACTTCGGCAAGCTTCATCATCATTGAGGCCGTGCACTTCTCTTCATCTTTTCCAAAACCGGAGCCCGGGCATAACTCATCTTTGATCATTTCCGCAAACTTATCGAGATGCTCCCTGTCCATGTGCGCAAGGTCGTGGCTCTTGAACTTCTTGAGCACCCTTTTCTGAAATATCTCCTTGTTGAATGCGAGAATGTCGCTTTCATATTCTTTTCTCGAAAGAAAAGCTTTTGAATATTCCTGAAGGTTGAACAGCTCTGTGAGAAAATCCGACAGGTTCAGGGATGCATTGATAAGGCATTCGGAAACCTCTATCGGAGACATCCCTTCGCCTTTTGACTGCCTGTACTTTGCAAAGGCATCAAACCCTGCGCTGTCTTTGGACTCGTAGAACCTGTCAAAATCAGAACTTAACTGCCTGAGTTTGAAGCAGTCGAAAAGGTCTTCAAAAGTATAGCCGAACTTAGGATCAAGTATCGCAGTATGGTTATGGCTCATGTCCCGGAAAATAAATAATGATGCAATTTACTTTAATTCAGCGATTGATTAAATGTAATGAAGCAGTACAGACTGATCTTCAAGTCAATGCTAATCCGGCCTTCACCCTGCCTTGACCATCGGCGGCATGTGCCACTTGCCGCTGAGAGCTTCCTCCTTTGGCCAATAGAGCCGAAGCACACAAACGAACGGCCCCTCGGGAGCAGGCAGCCAGTTAGATTCCATGTCCTTGCCCGGAGAATCTTTCTGAACATACAGAGTCAGTCCGCCGTCTGCATCTTTCTTCAGACTGTCCATCATCGGAGAGTTTATGAGATATCTGTTTATGGGATTCTTTACAAGAAGGCTCTCGGGAAGCCTGTACATTGTAAGCGACCAGAATGCATTCACAGGCGGAAGGTTGCCCGGCGCAAAAGTCACTTTGTATTTCCCTGCACCGGAGAGAGGTGCCTTGCTGTCATCAAGGCCGTACGACAAATATATCGCCTCGTCCTTTGAATTTCCGTAAATGCCAAACACCGCCGCCGCCATTCTGTAGAGATAGTTATTGTTCAGAAGTTCACGCGTACCAAAAAGATCACCCGAACTGACCTCGCCTTTATCCACCTTTTCTTTCACTGTCATAAGTTCTGCACAGGCATCCGAAATTCCCTGTTCATAAGCATTCTTTTCTTCCGCGGAAAGCGATGCAAAGTCGATCTTCTTACCCGGCCCGATCCCTATCTCCGCAAAGCGGTTCCTGAGTTCGGTTTCGGATGGATTCACCGGACAGAACTGAAGCTGATAGCTGAGTATATTGAAGAATTCCGGAGATCTTTTCTCATCTTCAGCAGAGAGCGGAGTGATAAAATCAATCGGAGCGGCCTGCGCAGGAGCGGGCTTTCCGAGGAAGGATGAAAGCGGCTGTGCCGAATAACCCTTTTGAATGCTGATCACATTGCCGAGGTCATCAGGGCCGAAGAGCTGAGTCCTGTAAATTGCAAGCGCAGTCTGAGTCTCACAGCGTATGACCTTGCTTATGCCTTCCGGCTTTTCTCCGCTCCAACCGGGGCCGGTTATCATGAAGCTTCCTTTCTTATTGCCGGTTGCCCTGCTTCCTATGTAATCAAAATTGAATGTGTAGGCATCTACAAGCTGAATGCTGTAATACCTGCTTTCTTCGATGTCGGGAACATTCAGCACGATCGGCTCCGTGCGCAGGTCAAGCCCGATCATGCTGTAAGGCGTGTCGGAGTTGGGAGTCTGCACTGCGACATCCTCCGGAGTGTAAACACGCGCTGTGCTGGTAAGCACATTGAAAGGCGACTTGTACTCCTTATTTGTCTTATCAGCAAAGTATGCAAACTGTATTCTGTAACTGTCAACAACAGGAAATCCGTAAATGTAAGCTTCCTTCGCGATTGCCCGGATCTCTTCGGGTGTCTTTGTCATTTGAGAAGTTGTTTGGTTTTTTATTCTGATTGAAATGCTGTCCTGCTCAGACGGATTGCCTTACAGGCAAAAGATGCAATATAAAAGATAGCTTTGTGATCCTGCACAAACAATTCACGGAGTTATGCATACATTCCTGCGATCCGGAGTGACTGGCCGCAATAATTTCAGTCATTACAAATATGAGGAGCGGATATACTGAAGGCAATCTGACGGGAGGAACTATTTGAATTTCAAATCAATTCCTTCCCTTGTAGTTTAGTCAATATTGGGATTTCATCATCAGAATTTTCTGTAAATGATCGGGCTGTACGGCGTTAGTAAGAGTTTTACGGAAGGAAGTTCCACACATATCGTAATAAAAGACCTTGATCTCACCATCCGAGAAGGGGAGATAGTAATACTCTTCGGAAAGAGCGGTTCGGGAAAATCAACTCTGCTCAATCTTATCAGCGGCATTGACCTTCCGGATGCAGGCAAAGTGCTTATCGGCGGCAGGGACATCACAACTCTCACCGAGAACGAGAGGACACTTATAAGGAGAGACAATGTCGGATTCATATTCCAGTCATTCAACCTAATCCCGACACTCACCGTAAAGGAAAATCTTCAGCTTCCTCTTGAGCTGAAGGGAATCAAAGACACCGCAGTACGGATCGAATCCATACTGAACGAAGTGGGACTGCCCGACAGGGCATCAACCTACCCCGACAAACTTTCCGGAGGAGAACAGCAGAGGATTGCCATTGCCCGCGCTCTCGTTCATGATCCGGGTATCATACTTGCAGACGAGCCAACCGGAAATCTTGACTATGACACGGGGCTTATAATAGTTGACCTCCTTGACAGAGTTGTAAAGCAGAAAGGCAAAACGATGATCATGGTAACGCACAGTAAGGATGTGATCGGGCTTGCAGACAGAATACTCTCATTAAGGGAGGGAAAGATAACGGAGCTGAAAACCGATTCCGCAATTGGATAGCCTTACAAGATCCGCAGTAAGAAATCTGTTCCGCCATCCGTGGCAGTTCGTCCTGTCAGCGCTTGGAATTGCCGTCGGTGTTGCGCTCGTGGTTTCGATAGACATTGCAGGGCACAGCTCGTCAAAGGCCTTCAGTCTTTCAATGGATGCCGTAGCGGGAAAGGCGACACACCACATTACCGGAACCTCCGAAGGAATTCCGGATTCGGTTTACAGAAGTCTGAGAGTGAACGGCGGTTTCAGAAACACAGCGCCGGTGATCGAAACTTATGCAAGCATACCGGGCGCAAACAGGCGGATATTCAAACTTATCGGAGTTGATTTCTTCGCAGAGAGGCCTTTCAGGGATTACCTGTCAGACGCAGGCAGTTCCGTTGACGGCGAACTTAAACTTCTTCTTACCAGGCCCAAATCTGTAGCTGCATCGGAGCAGAGTCTTAAGGAACTCGGCGTGAGTCCGGGTGATTCGATAGTTGTGCTCATCAACGGCGCCGAAAAGACACTTCATATTTCGGCATCTCTCAAAGTGAGCGAGTCAAACCGCGCGGCACTTGAAAACCTTCTCATTACAGATATTGCCACTGCACAGGAACTTACCGGAAAGACCGGAAGAATTGACCTGATAGATGTGATCGCCGGTGATGATATTGAACTTCAGAAGCTGAAGGAATTCCTTCCTGCAGATTACGAAATTCAGAAATCGGGGGCGCGCTCCGAGACTGCCGATCAGATGCTGGAAGCATTCAACATAAACCTGCAGTCGCTCAGTTTGTTAGCGCTCATTGTCGGACTGTTTCTCATCTACAACACAATGACGTTTTCCGTGGTGAGAAGAAAAACTGTCATCGGAACTTTGCGCGCGATCGGCGTCACTTCCGGTGGAATTTACAGGATGGTCCTTGCGGAAGCGCTTGTGATAGGCGCGGTGGGAACCGTTGCCGGGCTTATTGCGGCTTACTTCATCTCCAAGGTACTCATTACGTTCATCTCGCAGTCCATCAACGATCTGTATTATGTTGTTTCCGTGAGGGAGATCCGGGTTACTCCGCTTATCATTCTCAAGGGTGCGGGGCTCGGAATCATTGCAACACTGCTCTCATCTCTCAAGCCGGCGCACGAAGCTTCCGCTGTTCATCCGAGAGCGGCAATGATGCGCTCAGGACAGGAATCCGATCTTCTTGCAAAGATCCCGAAGTTTGGCATAACCGGCTTATTGCTGATGCTCGCAGGCGGGATAATACTTCTGATTCCCTCACGAAACATCTGGCTGAGCTACTTCGGCATACTGCCTGTGATAACGGGATTTGCAATGCTTACGCCGCTTGTGATAACCGGACTTGAGAAGATCTTCTCACCCGCACTCAGATCGATGTTCGGCATTACGGGCAAGATCGCTTCAAGGTCTATGATCCGGAACATCAGCAGGACGTACATTGCAGTTGCGGCGCTTGCACTTGCGGTGGCGGCAACCGTCGGAGTGGGTACGATGATAAGCAGTTTCAGGGATACCGTGATCGAATGGCTGGGATCGCGGCTGAATGCGGATATATTTGTCTCCGCGCCGAATCTTATCTCAAGGAGGAATGATGTTGTTCTGCCTGATGATCTTGCCGATAAGATAAAAGGAGTGAACGGTGTTACGGGAATCAACTTTTACCGTGAGCTCGAAATTTTTCAGAACGGAAAGAAGATCCACCTCATTTCTTCCGGTGTAAGCAAGAGAGGATTCGACGGGTTTCAGTTCAAGGACGGAGATCCGGAGGAGATATGGAAGGAGTTTACCGGCGGCGACATAATTGTCTCGGAGCCGTTCGCGTACAGATATGATCTTAAAGCAGGCTCAATGCTGGAACTTAAGACAGATAAGGGAATGAAGGAATTCAGAGTGGCCGGAATTTACTATGACTATGCATCGGACCAGGGGCTTGTTGCAATCTATCACAGCGAGTTCAGGAAACACTGGGATGCAAAGGGACTCTCCGGAATTTCCGCATACGCAAGCGACGAAGGCTCGATAGAGAGAATAAAGAGTGATATACAGAATCTTGACACGGGAGGGCAGAAGATACTTGTAAGAGGTTATAAGTTTCTGAGGGACACATCGATAGAAGTCTTTGACCGGACGTTCCTTGTTGCAAAGGCACTGCAGGCGTTGGCGGTAATTGTTGCATTCATCGGCATTTTCAGTTCGCTGATGTCTCTTCAGCTTGAAAGAAAAAAAGAACTCGGAATTCTCCGTGCCAACGGCCTGCTTCCGTCTCAGTTGTTCGGCATGGTGAGCCTTCAGACACTGCTGATGGGGATCACCGCAGGATTACTCGCACTTCCGCTTGGAAATCTTCTTGCCGCAATACTCGTGTACATAATCAACAAACGCTCGTTCGGCTGGACGATGCAGTTCAGCGCTGTTCCTTCCATCATGACGGAAGCGCTTATTCTCGCAATTGTCGCGGCGGTGCTGGCAGGAATCTATCCCGGTATAAGGATGTCAAAAACCTCACCTGCTAATGCTCTGAGAGAAGAATGAAACAATACCTGCTGATACTGACAATATTGCTGGTAACACTTTTCACCGGTTGTTCTGACGAGAAGGACTCGCTGAACGACAAAGGCATCAGTCTGTCTAAAGCAATGGGTGATGCCGGAGGAGAGAATTTCAGCAAGGCGAAAGAAGTGCGGAGATTCACATTTCCCGAAGACCACGGCCCGCATCCGGACTTCAGAACCGAATGGTGGTATTTCACGGGCAATCTCAAGACATCGGACGGCAAAGAGTTCGGTTATCAGTTCACAATCTTCCGCACATCACTTACAAAGGAGAAGCCGGAGAGAATTTCGGATTGGAATTCAAATCAGATCTACATGTCGCATTTCGCGGTGACAGATATCAGCGGAGAGAAGTTCTTCTTTGATGAACGGTTCAGCCGTGACGGAAACCGGCTTGCGGGCGCATCGGCAAAGCCCTTCAGAGTGTGGCTTGAAGACTGGGAGATAACGGAAACCGGAGGCGAGACATTGTTTGATCTTCCGCAGATCCGAATAAAGGCGGTCAGTGAGAATGCCGGCATAGATCTCATGCTTAAGGCGGCAAAGAATTATGTGCTTCAGGGAGATTCAGGTCTCAGCCGGAAGGGCGGCGGAACAGGCAACGCATCTTATTACTATTCCTACACCGATCTTGCAACGGAAGGGAAAGTTACTGTAAGTGGAGAATCGCACTCCGTAAGCGGCAAATCCTGGATGGACCGCGAATGGAGCACAAGCGCACTGAGCAATGATCAGGCAGGCTGGGACTGGTTTGCGCTTCAGTTGGACGGCGGCACGGAACTCATGTACTATCAGATGAGAAAGACTGACGGATCTCCCGATGTTTACAGCAAGGGCATAGTTGTATTCGGTGACGGAACTTCGAAACTGATCAGTCGCAGTGATGCAGAGCTTGAAGTGACCGATAGTTGGAAGAGCAGTTCAGGTGTCTCTTATCCTTCGGGGTGGATGCTAAGAATTCCCTCATTGGATGCTGCACTGAAGATCACGCCATCGGTAAAAGATCAGATGCTTGATGTATCAGTCAAGTACTGGGAAGGAGCGGTAAGGGTGGAAGGGCTTTTGCGCGGCGCTGATATAAAGGGAAGGGGATATGTGGAGTTGACGGGATACTGAACACATTTGCTTTCTGCTGAAGCATTTTGTCTGTTGTCAATCCCAGGTTGCTGCCAGCAGATAACAAATTCACTTTATCAGCATCATGAGCTTCGTGTCACTGAATTCTCCCGCAGTAAGGTTGCAAAAATAAACACCGCTTGCAAGCGAAGATTCACTGAATCTGAAACTGTACCTTCCGGGCGGGATCGAAGCGTTGTCCAAAAGAATTGCCGCTTCGCGTCCTGCCGCATCATAAATGACCAATCTTACACTGGATTTCACCGGAATATTGAACCTGATCAGTGTACTTGAATTGAACGGATTTGGATAGTTGTCAAAGAGCCTGAACTCCGCCGGAAGTTCAGATCCATTCCCTGAAATTCCTACTGACATCCTTTTCAGAACCAAAACAGTTGAGTTTGATGATGCAAGTGAATCCGTTTCATTGTAGGCTTTTGCCCGGAACGAGATCTGTATTGAATCGCCGGTAACACCAAGATTCAGTGCAGTGCTGTCCAGATAACTCTTAGTCAGCAAAACCGCCGTGTCCCTTCCGAAATTTCCGGCTTCTATATACAATTCACCCTGGCCGAGTATCTTTCTGAAGTATATCCTGTAATCTGTTGCCGTATCTGAATTAGACCGCCGCCATGAAAACAGTACTTTGCTTGTATCTGTGGGTGATGTGAATATTCTGTAAACCGGAGTGCCTAACGGTGAAGTAACGGTGAATGGGATAAGCGGCTGTGGCTTGATTCTGATCACATTTGTCTTGGTGATTGAATCCTGTCCGAAGCTGTTTGATGTTTTCAGCCTTACAGTGTACAGTCCGACCTTTCCGAACGACATTTCGGGATGCTGATTGCTGGAAGTGAATGAATCAGGACCGGTAACAGTCCACTGCCATGAAGCAGGTATTCCGTCTGTTGCATCTATCAGTCTTATGGGCTCAAACTTGCCGGCCTCTGCTTTGCTTACCGAGAAGTTGCACCTGGGCTGTCCTGCAGAAGGCGGCGTTAGATCTGCCCGCAAAACGAAAAGGCCGTTGTTCTGGTCTGAGGCGATTATCTTTCCGGACGCGAACATGTAAACTCCCCAGCAACCGTTATAGAATGCTGAGTTGTCGGCCGGATATGTATCAAACCAAGCCAGTTCAACGGGTGAGGAGGGATTGGAGATATTGAACACCTTTACTCCAGCTGTATAATAGGCCAGGACGGCGATGTCTCCGTAAGTCTCAATGTTGTGCACTATCGTACTGTCGAATGGATAAACCTGAAGTGAACTCAGATAAGTAATATTTCCCGGATCGGAAATATCCCAGATCTTCAACTTTCCCGGAGAAGGCACAATAGTTTCATCTGTCACGAATGCAATCCTCCTGTCAGATGAAAAGGCAATGTTGTGCGGCGAATTGGGCGGTGGATTGTTTATCCAGCTTCTGATAGTCCTGAGACTGTCTTTGTTCCGGGAATCAATTACGGTTACTCTCCCGTCTCCAATGTTGCAGGACCAGATCGTGTCGTTGACTATCCTGGAGTCATGAACATAATATGTGCTCCATCTTCCTCTCAAGACCGGATGCTCCGGATTGGCAAGATCAATAACTGAAACTCCGCGAGATAGCTCAGCATTTCCACCGTTAAAGTACAGATAGGAGCCTGACTGTGAAATTGTGTGTGTTGTTGAATGAAAGGGAATGTCAAATTTTCCAACATACCTGACAGAATCAGGCAAGTACTGAAGATCGACTATTTGAATGTTGCTGTTATCCGCTTCAGATACAATATATGCATAATTCAGGTACGTCTTCATTTCCCTCCATGCATTACCGAAAGAAGAAGGATTCGTGTTTGGACTAAAGTCAACTTCCCGGATGTTCAGAGAGTCAGTGATGTCAATGAATGCAGTTCCTGCATAACAACCGAGAATGGCATACTCTCTTCCGTTGGGAGCTGTATATCCCCACAGTGCTGAGTAAGAAATGTCCGGTGCCTGGAAGTGCTGATTCAGGTTTGCCAGTTGCTTCATTCTGTAGCCGGTTTGGGCGAATGCAATGCACTGGCCAAAGAGCAGGATCACGGAGGATAGAAGCACCAGTTTATTCTTGTTCATGACACCTGATTTAACGTTATGCTAAAGTACCTTCGCCGTTATCCAATGGAAATGAAAAAGCATGGCTTCTTCAACCGGTATGTTATTTCATGCTCCACACCTTCTCGCCCATGAAATATGTTTGATGAACACGGGCGTTCCGGATCTCATCATCATTCATCTCAAAAAGGTCCCCTTCAATCACGGCAATGTCTGCGATCTTTCCCGGTTCGATCGTCCCTCGAATGTTCTCCTCGAAAGTTGCATAGGCGTTTTCAACTGTATATGCCTTTATGCATTCAGTCAGCGGTATGTTGTACTCAGGATGAAATCCTTCCGGAAAGCCGCTTGCCTTGCGTGTCATCGCAAAGTAGATCGTTTCAAACGGGCTTTCGCTTACGATCGGAAAGTCAGTGCCGAAGCAAATGTGTGCGCCGTGTTTCAGAAGCCCGGGATAGTTATGCTCGGTCGAACTGTCGCCAAGCAATTCTACAGCCGTCTTTGCATCGCTGAAGAGATGCGAGGGCTGTACAGATGCAATCACATCAAGCTCAGCGAAACGCCGCATGTCGGCAGGCATTATGTGCTGAGCATGCTCTATGCGGAACCGCCTGTCGCGCGGGCCGTTCAGCTTGCTTTGATTTTCGGCAAGGTCAAGAAGGTCTGTCACGGCCTTGTCGCCTATTGCGTGCACAGACATCTGCACTCCTTCGCGGTCAAGACGTTCTACGTACTTTGCAAACTCTCCGCTGTTCACAAACTCCGTTCTGATCCCGTTGTGAGACTCGTTGCGGAAGTTGTGATGCATGTAAGATGTCTTGCTTGACAGTGAGCCGTCGTAGAATGCTTTGAGTGAGTCGAACTTAATGAGAGGATGATGCGCTTCAAAATCCTTTCTGACACGGGAAAGATAATCGATCTCCGTGAACGGTAGTCTGGAGTCAACCCTCAGCTTAAGCACGCCGGTCTCGATCAGAAGTCTGTAAATTCGAAGATCATGCGGCTGAGTGATATCTGAAATTGCCGTTATGCCCTGCGAGTGGAATCGTTCCATCTGCTTTGCGGCGACGGCGGCCATTTCTTCTGCGGGGGGATCAGGAATGAGGCTCATCACATGGTCGCGCGCACGTTCCTTCAGCTCGCCGGTGAGCCTGCCGTTCACAACAGTTACTTCATCATCTGTAAAGCCGTGATGATCTGCATCTATTCCTGCCAGACGCAGGGCAACGGAATTCGCGAATGCAGAGTGAGTGTCGAACCTTGAGATGATGACAGGCCTGTCGGGACAAATGCCGTCGAGAAATCCGATCTCCGGCAGGAAGCCGTCACGAATGTTTGCGTCAGCAAAGAAGCCTCCGTAGATCCAGCCGTTATTCTTTGCTTTATAATCTTCAATGCCTGCTATGAAGTCATCTCTGCAGGAGGCTTCGCGCAGGTTCAGCTGTGAGTTAATGAATGAGCCTTCTATGAAGTGGCAGTGCCCTTCGGTGAATGCAGGAATGACAAGCCTTCCGTCAAGGCGGATCACTTCATCGTAGTCTTTGTCAGATGCATCATTGTTGCCGCCGGCAAAAATGATCTTTCCCGAAACCGAGTCGAATCCGACGGCTTGTGCGAAAGTCCTGTCTTTAAGAAAGACCTTTGCATTCCTGAGAAGTGTTTTCATGGTTTGCAAAGATACTAAATTTATGTGCTTCTGTCTTTAGTGTTTCGGGTGATGAGTTCAATTTCCGATCATCCTTGTCCATAACGATTTGCTTACGAATGCTTCTGCAGTGAGGATTCTATCCGCAGTAAGTTAACCGCTTTCTTTTGATCGATCAAAAGAAAGCTCCAAAGAAAAATCGCCCGCCCGCCTGCAAGTTGTACAATGTATTTAATTGGACTACATGCGGGCAGGCTACATCCTAATTGCCCGCCCGGCAAATTACTTTCAAGATCAACTGTAAAATGGCGGACGGGCCTG
>CAZTQR010000073.1:0-16143 GCA_964615795.1 uncultured Ignavibacteriaceae bacterium | reverse complement strand
TCATTTCGGCGAATTTAGTTCACATGCATCTGTATAAAAAGGAATAAAGTTGAGTCATGCCTTATGACAGAGGCCGTTAGACTTGTCAGGACTTTTGCGTACTCAATCAGGTGATTGGGTACGAGGGAGACAAAGTAGAGTCATGCCTTATGACAGAGGCCATTAGAGTTGTCAGGACTGTTGCGTACCCAATCAGGGGATTGGGTACGAGGGAGACAAAACATTTTCGACAAGATTGATGAAATTCAGTCAGTTGAGCAAATAACTGCGTTGTAAATTGGAAGGCTTAGGATTATTTTGCCTCAATGAAACAAGCCCGTTACTGCTTCAGAGTCCTGCTAACCACTGCATTAATCTCAGTTGCGTACATCCCGGCGTATTCCCAGGATACTGATCCGGGATCCGGTTATTCCGATAAGGACAAGGCAATTGACCTTTTCATAGAAGGCAAAACTCTTGAGCTAAAACATGACTATGTAGGCGCCGTACAGGCATATATGACTGCCCTGAAATATGACAGGTCGGCAGGCATTTACCATGCACTTTCGGATGTTTACTTCCGGCTCTCAAAGTTTGAAGAGGCGAAGAATGAGATCAACAATGCCCTGAGACTGGACCCTGACAATGTTGATTATCTTGAAAACCTTGCAGGAGTCAACATCGCAATGAAGAATTTCGTGAAGGCGGCTGAAACTTATGAGAGGATCCTGCAGATTGACTCAAACTATACATACGGACTTTATTCGCTGGCAAGGCTTTACGAGGAATTGAAACTTCCCGCAAAGGCTCTTGCGGTTTATGAAAGGATCACCGACAAGATCGGTTTTGATTTTGATGTGCTCAATAAGATGTACGATATATATGTCTCCAACAGGAACTATGACAAGGCCGCAGAAGTGCTCGAAAACGTCCTGAAGATAGACCCTTACAATAACGAGTTCAAAAGAATCCTGGGATCGCTTTATATGCAGAGCGGCAAGTATGATGATGCAAGAAGGATTTATGAAAACGTGTTCATGCTCAACCCCGGAGACAAGGCCGTTCAAACGGAGCTTGTCAAGATCTACTTCATTCAGAATGAAAGCGAGAAGGCATTCGACAACTTCAGCAGAATGATGGGGAAGGATTCGCTCAGCTTTCAGGAAAAGCTCGACATCGGACAGCTCTATCTTAACATGGCAATTCAGGACAGCGGATCGCTTGGAATTTCAAAGGGCATCTTTGAATCGCTCAACAATCAGTATCCCGATTCATGGCTTCCTTATTTTTTCCTTGGCACGGTCAGCTATATAGAAAAGGATTATTCCGGATCCGACGATTACTTCAGCAGGGCAATAGAGAATGCGGACACTTCTCGCGAGGCCTATGTGAGCGTGGGCCTGACACAGTACCAGAACGGTAATTCGGATAAAGCGATCGAAGTGATTGATGCAGGGCTGGCAAGATTTCCGCAGGACTACAGGCTTTACTACATCAAGGCGCTGTCTCTGCAGTCGAAGAACGAACTTGATGAAGCGATCCGCAATTACGAATCGGCAGTTGAACTGAATGCCGAAGATGTGAACATCCTTTCCGCACTTGCACTTGCCTACGATACTCAGGGAATGTATTCCCGTTCGGAGGAGACATACGAGAAAGCACTGAAACTTGATGCAACCAATGCGCTGATCCTTAACAATTACGCATACAATCTTTCCGAACGCGACAAGAATCTTGACAAGGCGCTCGAGATGGCAAAAGTGGCGGTGGAAAAGGAGCCGAACAATTCATCTTACCTCGATACCATAGGATGGATCTATTTCAAAATGAAGAAGTACAAGCCGGCTATGGAGTACATAAAGAAATCTCTGGAGGTGAATCCCGGCAGTGCAGTTGTGCTCGAACACCTCGGCGACGTTTACGATGCATCGGGCGACAGGGCCAATGCGCTCAGGTACTGGAAGAAGGCGTTTGAGCTGGCTCCGGACAACGCAAAGCTCAAGCAGAAAATTGATTTCAAAAGTGTAAGCTGAATTACGAATCAACTTAACTACATATCAAATGACAAACTCAGATAACGGACAGACGGCCGGACACAGGCGTGTGATAGTGATAGGTTCAGGCCCTGCGGGACTGACAGCGGCGCTTTATTCAGCAAGGGCTAATCTGATGCCGCTTGTTTTTGAAGGCGTTCAGCCGGGCGGACAGCTGATGATAACAACAGAAGTGGAGAACTATCCGGGCTTTGAACACGGAATACAGGGCCCCGAGCTTATGGACATAATGAGAAAGCAGGCGCAGAGGTTCGGAGCAGAATCGGTTTACAAGAACATTGTGAAAGTTGACTTTTCGTCTTCGCCTCTCAAAGTGACTGACGAGGAGAACAGAACATACACTGCTGATGCAGTCATCGTATCAACCGGCGCTTCGGCAAAGTGGCTCGGCCTGGAAAGCGAGCAGAAGTATATGGGTTACGGAGTCTCTTCCTGCGCCACCTGCGACGGTTTCTTCTTCAGGGGGATGAAAGTGATAGTGGTGGGCGGAGGAGATACTGCAATGGAAGAGGCGAATTACCTTACAAGGCATGCAAGCGAAGTGATACTTATACACAGAAGAGATGAATTCAGAGCATCCAAGATCATGCAGGAGAGGGCAAAGAGCAATCCGAAGATCAGTATCATGATGGATACGATTGTTGAAGAAGTGCTGGGGAAGGAAGAGGAAGGAAGAAAATCAGTCCTCGGCGCGAGAGTGAGAAATGTCAAAACAAACGAAGAACATGTTATCGAGGCCGCAGGATTTTTCACTGCAATTGGGCATGAACCCAATTCAAAGCTGTTCAGGGGAATTCTGGAAATGGATGAGAATGGCTATCTTGTCACTCAGCCGAATTCAAGCAGGACCAACGTAGAAGGAGTGTTTGCCTGCGGAGATGTGCAGGATCATTATTACCGTCAGGCGGTAACAGCGGCCGGAAGCGGCTGTATGGCTGCAATTGACGCGGAAAGATATCTCGAGGCAAAGGAGTTTGAAGAGTCACAGTTACATTCGAAAGCATGAGTTCAGAAAACTAACAAAAGACTATGCCATATTATCATAAGCTCGGAAGGATCCCGGGAAAGAGGCACATACAGTTCAGGCAGCCTGACGGGTCGCTGTACAAGGAAGAGCTGTTTTCAACCATCGGGTTTGACAGCATTTACACTAATGCATATCACATAAATTCGCCCGCAAAGATCAAGGACATTTCGCCTGAAGTTGAAATTGTAAAGGTTGAAGAATGGACAGAGGCGGCGCTTCGTCCGTACCACTTCAGGACCAAGCCCGCAAAGAAGGAAGGCGATGCATTCAGCGGAAGAAAGCCGGTGATGTTCAACAATGATGTAGTGATGAGCATCTGCAGGCCTGACAAGCAGATGAACTATTATTACAAGAATGCTCTCTGCGACGAGGTAATTTTTGTCCATGAAGGAAAAGGCAAACTGGAGTCACAGCTTGGCGTGCTTCCTTTTGTTGAAGGCGATTACATCGTAATACCGCGCGGTGTGATCTACAGGCTTGTTCATGAGACCGACGAAGCAAGGTATCTAATGTTTGAATCTGTAGGACCGGTTACTACTCCTTCGAGATACAGAAACGAGTTCGGACAGCTGATGGAGCATGCGCCTTACAGCGAAAGGGATATAAAGGCGCCTCAGGAGCTTCTCACCGTTGATGAGAAAGGTGATTTTGTGGTGAAGGTGAAGAAAGGGGAGAAGGTTGTCTCAATTCATTACGAATTCCATCCGCTGGATGTTGTTGGTTGGGACGGATTTTACTTCCCCTGGATCTTCAACATCAATGACTTCATGCCGATTACCGGAAAGATACACATGCCGCCGCCGATACATCAGACTTTCCACGCGCCGGGATTTGTAATCTGCTCTTTCTGTCCCAGGCTTCTGGATTATCATCCGCTGGCAATTCCGATCCCTTACAATCACAGCAATCTCGATTCAGATGAAATGCTCTATTACGTTGACGGAAACTTCACCAGCAGGAAAGGTATTGACTACGCTTCCATCAGCCTTCACCCGAACGGCATACCTCACGGCCCGCATCCCGGAACCGTCGAAGCGAATCTTGACAAAAGAGAAACTCACGAGACAGCCGTAATGATGGATACATTCCGTCCGCTGAAGCTGACCACATATGCAAAGGAAATGAACGATCCGGTCTATTACCTGAGCTGGAATGAAAAGGATCCGATAGAGCTGATAAACGAGGGGCAATAGCTGTCCTTTATACCCGGTCTTCAGGAATATCCCAGCCGGTAAATTCATTTCATAAAGAGCGTTTGCCACGAATACACGAATGAACGGGGTCTGTTGTGCATTCCGCTCATGTTGGTATAATGAGAGATATTATTCGTGCATTCGTGGCATTCTGATCTTCCGGCAAAGATCTTCGAAGCCGGTGCCACAGTTCCCCGGACTGGCGCCTTGAAAGGGCTATTGGCTCCTTTTGACGTTCTGCTGAGCGTTCGAAGTCTTTTGCTGAAGGTCCGGGTCGAATTCTGAACTTCCCGGCGCTATGGTAGGACGCCCGAACTCCTTAGCAGGATGTCCGAACTCTTTGAAAGTGGTGCCGGGACTTTCGTCCGTACTTTTGGTTATATAGTGTGCGTTAGGACGAAAGTATCTGTCCAAGAGCTTTGATTTTGTCATGATATCTTTTTCGCATAAATATGAAGAGCGTGGATTCCCGCTTTCGCGGGAATAACAATACTGGTTAGGGAAGTTCTTGCACAGACTTGAAAGTCCTGACGCCACAATAAAACAATAGATTTGAATTCATTGCATAGAGTCGGAGGGTAACTCTATGCGAAGACGAGAACATTCGATGCCTTCGGCATCGAGCATAAAAGAAACAATTGCTACAAACATTCGATGCCTTCGGCATCGAGCATAAAAGAAACAATTGCTACAAACATTCGATGCCTTCGGCATCGAGCATAAAAGAAACAATTGCTACAATCATTCGATGCCTTCGGCATCGAGCATAAAAGAAACAATTGCTTTCAGTCAGATAATTGGCGGTAACTCTAGATTAAAGTGAGCCCTTTGCTAATTCACCGGCGGCGGAAGATGATCGGTAGAGGCAAATTTTGCTATTTAATCTCACAGCCGTTTAGGTCAATTTTGAATTGACAACTAAAAAGTTACGGCCATGAAAAAACTTACAAGAATAATAAGCATTCTCGGAATGCTTTTTTTGCTTTATACGGCAAGCTTGTTCAGAATTTCTGCCGGAAGTTCAGCACAGACGCAAAATTTTACGGAAGGTCCAAGAGGAATTCTGCATCACCGGTTCAGCAATTCAAATGAACAAACCGTTCCACCAGATCATCTGATCAAACAAATCTCACCAAAGAATCTGAATGATGAGTTTGGACAAACTGCAACGAGACGATTCTTTATGGGAGATGATACTCTCGTGACAGATGCCATTTCCGAAAGAATTCTTAACGGATATGCCGCAGAAGATGCATTCGGATTTTGTGTGGCAAATGCAGGAGATGTTAACGCTGACGGATTTGATGATGTAATTGTCGGTGCTCCTAATTCAGATTATACAGCAGTTGATGCAGGAAGAGCATATATATATTTCGGAGGTGTCACCTTTAATTCTACCCCCGATGTAATTCTCAACGGCGGAGGTGCCGGTTACTTTTTCGGCAGATCTGTTGCCTGCGCGGGAGATGTAAACGGTGACAGTTATGATGACGTTATAATAGGTGCATATGGATATAATTCCAATCAGGGAAGAACTTACATATACTATGGAGGAGATCCTATGAACATCACTGTTGATCTGACCATGACAGGTGAAATCATAGGTGATAATTTCGGTGAGAGCGTAGCTGGAGCAGGTGATGTTAACGGAGACGGATTCTGCGACTTAATTGTCGGGGCACCTCTCAATACGTCAGCTACCGGCAAGTCATATATTTACTTCGGCGGATCTTCAATGAACAATACTGCTGATGTCAACATGACAGGTCCTGCAGTCAACAGCGCTTTCGGACGTTCCGTATCAACAGCCGGCGACATGAACGGTGACGGCTTTGTTGATGTGATCGTCGGTGCAAGCAGTTACAATACAAACACAGGTCGCACATATGTTTACACCGGCGGAAGTACCATGGATAATGTGGCCGACCTCACAATGACCGGCTCTGCATCAAACTATTACTTCGGATACAGAGCAACAAATGCTGGTGACATGAACGGCGACGGTTATTCGGATGTAATCGTCGGCGCAAATGGCTACAGCAGTTCAAGGGGGAGAGCATACATTTATTTTGGCGGAGCTGCACTTAACAGCACGGCCGACATTCTGCTTTACGGCGAATCTACGGGAGATAACTTTGGCATCTGTGTCGCCCCTGCCGGTGATTACAATTGCGACGGCTATGGTGACGTGATCATTGGCGCAAACAGTTTCAACTCAGGCACAGGCAAGGCTTATCTTTACCAGGGAGGCGAAACGCCGGACGACAATGCAGACAAGTTCTTCAACGGTGAAGCGGTTTCGGATGCATTTGGCACTTCCGTATCTCTCTGCGGGGACATAAACGGTGACGGCAATTCTGATCTTGTTGCAGGTGCATACTCAAACGACATCAATGGCTCAAATTCCGGAAGAGCTTACATCTTCATGAATTCAATGTCAGGACCCGATATTCCGGATCTGACAATTACGGGTGCATCAGATGACGATTTTCTGGGGTATCCTTCTTCAAAAGCCGGTGATGTGAACGGCGACGGATATGACGATATAATTGTCGGTGCATCGAGTTATAATGCAGGCACAGATCAGGGCAGGGCTTACATATTCTATGGCGGTGCAATAATTAACAACACTTCCGATGTTACTCTTACCGGTGTATCGGCTTCTGATTTTTTCGGCAATTCAGCTACTTATGCCGGCGATGTGAACGGAGACGGGTATGATGATGTCATTGTTGGGGCTGACGGTTACAACGCCGGAACAGATCAGGGAAGAGCATATATTTATTTCGGAGGAAGTTCGATGAACAGCACGGCTGATGTTATTCTTACCGGTGCCTCGGCAGGAGATAATTTTGGCTTTAGTACTTCTGACGCAGGAGATGTAAACGGTGACGGATTCGGAGACGTTATTGTAGGTGCGTACGGATATAATGCGGGCACCAATGCAGGCAGAGCTTACATATTTTTTGGCGGGAGTGCGATGAACAACTCAGCAGATGTCACACTCTCCAATTCCGGCAGCAATAATAACTTTGGCTATTCAGTTTCAGGAGCCGGTGACCTTAACGGCGACGGATATGATGATGTTGTTGTAGGTGCATACAGATATGATGGCGGCACTGATCAGGGAGTGGCACTGGTTTACTTTGGAGGGAGCAATATGAATATTTATCCCGATCTCATGATAACCGGAGCGTCTGCGGGTGACGGATTTGGTGAATCCGTTTCTGAAGCAGGTGATGTTAACGGAGATGGATATGCCGATCTAATAGTCGGAGCATATGGTTACAACGCAGG
Source organism: uncultured Ignavibacteriaceae bacterium (assembly GCA_964615795.1). GTDB lineage: Bacteria > Bacteroidota > Ignavibacteria > Tepidaquicellales > Tepidaquicellaceae > JADJAH01. The sequence continues at coordinate 8,593 of CAZTQR010000073.1, read as the reverse complement.
CACCGGCCAGGGAAGAGCGTACATTTACTATGGAGGTCAATCCATGAATGCCACCGCTGATGTAACCATAACCGGCACCTCTAACGGTGACGATTTCGGGATTTGTGTATCAAGGGCAGGAGATATCAATGGTGACGGCTATTCCGATGTTATTGTTGGGGCATACAGCTATCCATTTGGTTATGCAGCGGGCAAGGCCTATGTTTATTATGGCGGGAGTGCGATGAACACAACAGCAGATGTAACGATGGACGGAGAGGAAAATTCTGATGCCTTCGGAGGCTGGGTCTCTTCAGCAGGAGACATGAATGCGGACGGACTGGATGACATTGTTATAGGCGCTCCCTGGTATCAGAGCCTGGCATACAGGGGAAGGGCGTATCTGTATATTTCTTCTTCACCGGAAGTAAAACCAAGAATTTATTCAGCAAAAGATGTTCCGTTCGATCAGGGAGGAAATGTAAAGCTCAGATGGAATAGAAGCGGTTTTGACGCCCCCGGACAAAGTCTTGTCACTTCTTACAGAGTAGAGATGAGCGATCCGCCTGCGGGTGGAAACTTCACCTGGGAATTGGCGGGAAGCGTTACAGCATCAAACAATACTACATATCAGTTCACTGCCAATACACCTAATGATTCTATGAGCGGCAATTCAGGAGTTCAATATTTCAGGATCACTGCAGTCACATCTGACCCTGATCAGTCCTGGAGATCGAACATTGTATCGGCATACAGTGTCGATAACCTTGCTCCGTTCGCACCGCAGAACCTGAACGGAACACCGGATAACAATTCGATTTATCTGGATTGGGATCAGAACCTTGAAGTAGATCTTCATCACTATGTAATATACAGGAACGGTGTTGAGTATCAGACTTCTGTAAACAGCTTCTTCGATGATGTTTCGGTACAGGAAGATTCAACTTACAATTATCAAGTTGCAGCTGTGGATATTCACGGGAATATCAGCGGACTTTCCAACATTGAGAGCATAACTTATAACAACTTTGGCAACATCATCCTGAGCGTGATCATGGAAGGATTCTATGATGCAATTCTGAATGCAATGAACGCAAGTGATACCGCGAGTATCTACCTTAGAAAATCCACTTCACCGTATGCAATCATTGATTCGTCGAAGGCAGTGATCAACTCAAGCTCATTCACTGGTTCGTTTAACATAATGAATGCGGCTAACGGTAATTACTACATTGTAATAAGGCACAGGAACACTCTGGAAACATGGAGCGCTGCACCGGTTGCTTATACTGCAGGCGGAGTAACCAGTTACAGCTTCATTACTTCAATAACTCAGGCATACGGAAGCAATATGATACAGATAGACGCATCTCCGTTGCGCTTTGCAATATTCAGCGGTGATGTGAACAGGGACGGAACAGTTGATGCAACCGACGTAAGCTCAATTGATAACGATGCTTACAATTTTGTCAGCGGGTATGTTGTATCCGACCTCACAGGTGATAATTTTGTTGATGCTTCTGACTTTTCCATTGCCGACAACAATGCTGCAAACTTCGTGAGCGTAAGCAGACCCTGAAGTGGAAAATGGAAAATGGAAAGCGGTAAGTGGAGAGTTGTGAGTTGTTACAAAATTTCGATTCCTTTTACAATTATCATTCCCGCGAATGCCTGCCCGCAGTCATGTCTAAAGATACACTCTCAGCAGGCGGGGGGGAATCTACAAGCAAAGAATACACATTTCAGTGGATTCCAGCCATTTTTCAGAGAGTGCATTTGATTAGCCGACTGCGGGCAGTTTAAATTCATGTGTTCGTTGTAAGAAATCATAAAATGTTTACACATACTTGTTAACGCCGGAATCCCGAAGTAAGAGGAGACTCCGGCGTTGGCGATATTTTTAATTTCTAATTTTTAATTTCACTTCACGGCCTTATCACACTCACAAAAATTGCAGCGTTGTTGTCAGCAATGGCAAAGTCGGGTCCGTCAACAGAATTATCGCCGGTAAGATCTGCCAGAATCTACTCTCTCACCCTGCACTCTCCATGCGGAGAAGGTGACTACCTTAGTTCTCAATCCCATTGACTGCTCTTTCTAAGATTTGAATTCGTGCATTCGTGGCAATATAGCTACGGTGTAATTGCACCAACAAAATTAGCCGCATTGTTGTCCGCTATAGCAAAGTCGGTTCCGTCAACAAAGTCATCACCCGTAAGATCAGTCACAACATATCCGCTCACAAAGTTTGATGCGTCATTGTCAATTGTGCTCACATCTGTGGCGTCAACAGTTCCGTCCTGATTGACATCGCCGCCGTAGATTGCAAACAAGACCGGTGATGCGTCCACCTGTATCTGATTATCGCCGTATGCACTCGTGTTCGAAGATGAGAAATCATAGAAAAGATAATAACCCGTAAACTGCTGAGCAGTCTTGCTCCATGTCTTGATGGAATTTCTGTGCGTGACTTCTATATAATAAGGAGTATTGTTTGATGCATTCTCAAAAATAAATGTGCAGTTACCGTCTGAATACATTACAGACTTCGCTGAATCAATGATAGCATAAGGTATGTTTCCTTCTCTCAGATACACTCTCAGAGTATCCTTTACAGTGAGATTTGATGCAGCATCATAAAATCCCTGTATGAAAACCTTCATATAGAGGTCTACTGAATTCGGTAAAGTGATGTCGCGTTTCGGTTTAAAACCTCCGTAAGGAGCAGGCATATAATTCGAATAATATTTCCAAGGACCGAACTTCTGATAGGGATTACTTGCCAATTCATACTGAATCCTTGCCCGCCATTTATACTCTTTGTTAGTTTGTAATCCTGAAATGTTTTTGCTCAGCAGAATACCACCTGTTCCGAGGTTGGTATAATTGCCGGCTCCCGTGAATGATACACTGTTTGTAACTTTTCCTGAGCCAGAGCTGAATGCAGTTCCATTCACTTTGTATTCATAAATAAACCTTCCCGTTGATTTTCCGAAGGGACTTCTCCCGAATATGCTTAATTTCACCTGCCCGTTGAAACCGGTAAGTCCGCCCGAAGATACTACAGTATTTGTATTAGGAATTTTCTGCTGAACGGATGCATTCTTTCCTGTCTTCTCATTACCGTAATATGCAAACACCCTTCCCTGCGAGGAATATAAATGCGCGCCAATTATCACATCACTGTATCCGTCCCCGTTTACGTCACCGGCTGAAGAAACACTCTGACCAAAATATGAATTTACAAAATTACTCTCTGCAGACCAGAAGCCGGTTTCTGTTATACCGGACTGTGAACCGTAATACAGCCGGACCTGTCCTTCGTCAGTCTGCCCGTTGTCAAAATTCCTTAAACCGACTAACACATCTGAATATCCGTCGCCGTTTACATCACCTGCCGAAGAAACGCTCCAGCCCATGAATGCGTTTGCCTGATCGCTTTCGGTTACAAAACTATGGCTTGCCGAAACTCCCGGAGAGGAAGCCATTCCGTGATAGACATACACTATGCCTTCGTCATCTTGTCCGTTGTCAAAATTACGCGCTCCGACAATGACATCGCTGTATCCGTCTCCGTTTACATCTCCGGCTGATGACACGCTCCAGCCAAAGAATGTGTTTGCCTGATTACTCTCTATTTCCCATGGAGCTGAGCTGGTAACACCTATTGATGAACCTCTGAAAACATAAGCTTTTCCCTCGCTTGCCTGACCGTTTGTAAAGTTGTAAGCGCCGATAATGATATCACTGTAACCGTCAGCGTTTACATCACCTGCGGTTGATACACTCCGTCCAAAATTTGCATTTGCCTGATTACTTTCGGCTGTCCAATCTGCTGATAAAGATAATCCTGAAGCAGAGCCGTGATACACGAATGCTCTGCCCTCGTCTGTTTGTCCTGATCCGTTTTCATATCTATAAGCACCAACTATCACAGCAGAATATCCGTCACCGTTCACATCACCGGCGGTTGAGACACTATATCCAAAAAATGAATATTCCTGATTACTTTCTGCAGTCCAGTTGGGAGTTACCGATAATCCTGAAGCAGAGCCGTAATATACGAATGCTCTTCCATCATCAGCATATACAACATTATACCTGTATGCTCCGACTATCACATCAGAATATCCGTCTCCGTTTACATCACCGGCTGTGGAAACACTAAATCCAAATAGAGCATCAGTCTGATTACCATCCGCTGTCCAGTCAGGGCTCGTTGAAAGCGGATCTATGGTGACGGGATAAACGGCGTCTTCGTCATTGACGATTATAAAGAACGAATTAGGAATTGCAAAGTTAGTATTTCGAAATTTTTCTAAACTTTCTAATTCGTAATTATCTTTTTCAAAGTATGCTCTAAGCTCCCGACCGGTCGCGTCCCAGCATTTAAGCGAAGAATATTTCATCTTATCTTCACCATTTCTGTCTTTAAAAATCAGCGCATCGGCTCCGACCATTATTTTCAGTTTTGTATCAGCAGATAAATTTAATCTCAGAATTCCCGCACTTTCTGGTCTGTTCTTAATAATGAAATCCTGTCGCATTCCGTCTCTTGCGTTGGTGTAGTCAATTCTGATTTTGTCATTTTCTATCCATGCCTTATTTCCAGCTGCTTTTATTTCACTGCCTTCAATTTCTAATTTTTCATTTTCAATTTTCAATTTCACACTCCATTCATCAATCTCTTCATATTTCTTATCCTTCTCTTCTATTGTCTTATCATTCACATCAAATAACGGGATCTTCTTATCACGCGTCTTCGCAGTGAAACCGTCTTTGTGATAAATGAAACGAATATTGTTTGCTCTGTTAGGTGACTGATAAGCTCTGAGTTCTTCGCTGTAAGAGATGCTGTACTCTTCCTTTTCAATATTCTCAATTGCCTTCTGGTACCAGTTCCGGTCAATTTTTCCATCATCCTTGCTCATTTTTATTGACTCGGAGAAAATCGGCGGAGCAGGGCAGAAGAATCTTTTTTCTGTCTGATTTTCAGTCGAAACGGACTCCTGTTTTTGACTGCTGAGAAGTCCTATGAACAAGACAACTGCCAAAGCTGTGATTGGGATTTTCATGATTTTAGAAAATTAAGGTTGATAAGCACTTTTCATTTTCAAAAAAATGAATTGACAAGCCCGGAAATCGAATCCTTAGTGGCTCAGTGCTAACAATTAGGAAGGTAAGTCCACTGACTTTATTGGCATTTGGAGAATGTCTTTCATTTTTGTTCTTAGATTAGATTAGAGTTTTCTGCTAAATATAACAACTCTCAAATTAATCATTAAAATATAACTTGAGTAAGTTTTTTGTCCGCGCCTGAGTCTCCGGTGCTTTGCCGGGACTCAGTCGCAACTCTAACGTCACCCCTTCGGGGTTATACGCATTTCAATCATAATTCTATAATCATTTCACCCCTTCGGGTTTATGAGATTCAACGCCGGCGTTGGAATATACTTGCGCTTCGGGATTTGCATTTGTAAACAGATGCTAAGGGGTTATATGTTTGCAACATTTAGTGCATAAGCGAAACGTGTGCAGAATGGAGGGATCAATTCACTCAATCCCTTTCAGCAATCGGGACGAATGATATATTGTCAGAATACTTGCAGATCCTGCTTCTTCAAAGGAATAGATAACTCTGTAACTGCCTTTGATGATCTCTATTATGTTAGAGCTGCCGATTTCAGGTACTATCCTTCCGCTGTTAGGGTGTTCGCGAATGAGTTCTTCGCAGTCAAGAATTTTCAGAATTTCTGCTGAAGCGAAGTGCGGGGATTCCTGAGAAATGTATTTGTGAATCTGTTCAAGATCATCTACGGCTCTTTGCGTCCATCTGACTTTGACCATCTTTTCATCATCTCCATTACCTGTTCATGAGTATAAGTTCTGTCATTCAATACATCATCCAAGCCCTGATTGATCTTTTCAAGCAGAATGATCTTCTCAATTACTTCTTCGAGTGAGGGATTTTCCGGAAGAGTTTCCATTGCCGATATGAGTTCTTTATTATCTAGCATTTTTTTCACCACGCAAAGGTATGCAGCTAGATTCAGTCAGTCAAGGCAGTAGATCTGATGGCTAACGCGTGCGCATTGAATCATGTTAAATGTAAGCATATTAACTGACTTGTGAAGAAGATTAAGATATACGACCCCTTCAGGGTCGTTGAATCATCATGATGAATTTCTATAAACATGGAATCCCTTCGGGATTCTTACTTCTTTCCCCGCGCCTGAATCTCCGGTACTTTGCCGGGACTCAGGCGCTTCGTAAGATCATAAAATACTGCAATTGCATGTCACGGCCTTACCACACTCACAAAAATTGCAGCGTTGTTGTCAGCAATGGCAAAGTCGGGTCCGTCAACAGAATTATCGCCGGTAAGATCTGCCAGAATCTACTCTCTCACCCTGCACTCTCCATGCGGAGAAGGTGACTACCTTAGTTCTCAATCCCATTGACTGCTCTTTCTAAGATTTGAATTCGTGCATTCGTGGCAATATAGCTACGGTGTAATTGCACCAACAAAATTAGCCGCATTGTTGTCCGCTATAGCAAAGTCGGTTCCGTCAACAAAGTCATCACCCGTAAGATCAGTCACAACATATCCGCTCACAAAGTTTGATGCGTCATTGTCAATTGTGCTCAAATCAGTTGCATCAACGGATCCGTCCTGATCCACATCGCCCGAGTAAAAAGCATATCTCACGGGTGATGCATCAACCAGTGTCATATTGTCTCCGTATGCCTTCGTGTCTGCGGTTGTGAAATTATATGTCAGAGACGAAGCAGTAAACACCTGCCCCGTCTTGCTCCAGGTTTCAATTGAGTTTCTGTGATTTACCTGAACAAAGTACTGCGTGTTGTTGACAATACCGGTAAAACTGAAAGTACCATTACCCAAAGAATCCAGATAGGCTTTCGCATTTCCTGCTACAGGATACGGAGATACAGTTGTCCGCAACGTGATCTTTACTGTATCTTTTTTCATTTTATTGCCTGCAGAATTATAGAATCCCTGAACTAATCCTTTGAATGAATAACTGAAAACAGAAGGCGGGACAGTACGCGCTTTAATGCTTCCCGAAGGTACGGGCACATAGTTAACGTAATACTTCCATGGACCGAACTTCTGATAAGGGTTGTTCACAAGACTGTACTGAACCCTTGCTCTCCATTTGTATTCTCTGTTTGTGAGCAGTCCTGAAATATCTTTGTTGAACTGAATACCGGGAACTCCGAGATCAGTAGTTGTTCCTGAACCGGTTGATGAAACACTGTTTGTTAATACCGGACCACTGAAAGGCAGGCCGTTGGCTTTGTATTCATATACAATCTTCCCGTCTGCTCTGCCAAAAGGACTTTTCCCGAAAATGTTGATCCTTGCCTGGCCGTTTGTTCCGGTCAATCCTCCTGAGTAAACGATGTTTGATGATCCCGGTTCATACTGTGCAACTGATGTACTCATTCCTGTTACACTATTTCCGTAATATACAAATGCTCTGCCCTCATCTTCTTGTCCGTTATCAAACAAGTTTGCACCAGCAATTACGTCGGAAAATCCATCACCGTTAACATCGCCCGCTGTTGAAACGCACATGCCAAGTGTTGCATTCATCTGATTACTTTCCGCTGTCCAGTCAGCTTCTGCCGAAAGTCCGGAAGCCGAGCCAAAATAAACAAATGCCCTGCCTTCATCAGACTCTATACTGTCATAAGCAGGAGCCCCCACTATTACATCGGAATATCCGTCCCCATTCACATCACCGGCGGTGGAAACGCTGGTTCCGAACTGTGCGCCAATGATTCCAAATGACTGATTGCTTTCTGCTGTCCAGTTTGCCGATGCCGATAATCCGGATGCCGAGCCGTGAAATACAAAGGCCCTGCCCTCTCCTGTTTCTCCATTTGTATAAAATCGTGCGCCAATGATCACATCAGAATAGCCGTCGCCATTTACATCTCCAGCTGCTGATACATTGCCAAGATAAGCGCCAGCCTGATCGCTTTCAAATGTCCAACTTGCCAATGCAGATAATCCTGAAGCCGAGCCGTGATATACAAATGCCCTCCCTTCATCCGTTTGTCCGTTATCAAGCCTGATTGCTCCTACGATCACATCGGAATAACCGTCACCGTTAACATCGCCCGCGCCGGATACACTGCTGCCGAACAAGGCTCCGCCCTGATTACTCTCACCGTTCCAGCATACAACAGAAGATAGACCCGCGGCAGAACCGCAATATACGAATGCCATGCCTTCATTATTATTTCCATTGCTGTATGACTGCGCACCAACGATCGCGTCAGAATATCCGTCACCATTAACATCCCCGGCAGTTGCCACAGAAGAGCCGAATTCTGCAGTTGCCTGATTGCCTTGGGATGTCCAGTCAGCATTTCCGGGAGTACCATTTGAACCTAATCCCGTTGATGAGCCGTACCAAACGAAAACCTGTCCTTCATCACTTTCACCATTGTCATATAGATTTGCACCGACAATAATATCTGAGTATCCGTCACCGTTGACATCGCCGGCCGTAGATACACTATATCCAAAGTTTGCACTGACCTGATTGCTTTCAGCTGTCCAGTTTGCCGATGCAGGAAGTCC
>CAZTQR010000072.1:6055-16221 GCA_964615795.1 uncultured Ignavibacteriaceae bacterium | reverse complement strand
CAGAACTTGAAGAGAAGATGAGCAAAGGAAAGGCAACTGAGACGGACAAAGACAGGTACATGTCAATGACGCTTCTTAAAGATATCGCTCATACCCGAAAGCCTGAAAACAAGACAATCCATCTGAGAGAGATCACAGCCGATATGAACAAACTCCTTTCGGCAGGAACAAAGGACATGAATGAAACAGAGGACAGGAATCTCATCCCCGCCAACTTCGCGCTTCATCAGAATTATCCCAATCCGTTCAATCCAACCACAAAGATCACATTCGATATACCGGTTGATTCAAGAGTGAAACTGGTTGTGTATGACCTGCTTGGAAGGCAGGTTGCAAGGCTTGTGGATAACGAGTTCAGAGCCGCAGGGAAGTATGCGGTGGAATTCAGCGGCGCATCGCTTGCGAGCGGAGTGTATTTCTGCCGAATGGAAGCCGGAAAGTTTGCAGGGACGAGGAGGATGGTACTGATCAAGTAATCATGCAGCAGGTATTCCCTCAAGGACAGTCGGAACTTCTCTCAAGCGGCCCCAAAGGAAGGAGCCGCAGGATCACACATAGAAATCCTTCCTGCTGCTTCTTCTGAAATCCGCCCTTCGAAGAAAGTGCATTATTCCTACGGATTGAAAAAGCAATTCTGCCGGTATCAGAAGCATAATTATCTTTTGTGTAATTGCGTGAAACTCAATGTTCGGAGCCTTGCCGAAGGCGTGATCAAAGAATATGTAATAGACATAAAAAGCAAAAGCGACTGCGACCAGGCTGTTGATCACAAACACGTTTCTTATCTTCTCATTCCTTCTCTGCAGAAATACCATTATGAGCAACCAGCCGAGAAAGCACATAACGGAGACCTTGTAAAGCAGCACATGGACTTCAAACTTCACGTTCCACGGAGTGAATGCCATGCCGATGAAACAAAGACCCGAAACGGCAAAAAGAATCTTGCTTAGAATTCCGGCCAGGAAATAGTCATGAACTTCCAGATCCATTCCCCTCCATATCCTTGAGTAATAGATCATAACGAGTCCGAACATCCCCATGGCAATGATAAAGAACACCTGTGATGAAGTGTTCTGCTTGCCTGATTCCGTTTGACTGGACCCGAGGTCGCTGAAAAAGTTAAGGAAAAAATTAAAGTGTATGGATGTGCGGTCAATAAGATTTCCGCCTGGATATAGCGTCATCGAGATCCCTATCAGCACAATGAATATGGCCGAAGCCGCGATCATGACCTTGCAGCGCCGGATAAGACTCTTATGCATTATGTAGTAATTTTCCCAATGCTAAATGAGCAGTGTAATCAGATGGCATTAATTCAATCCTGGTAAAAAATATTGCAGTCATGCTCATGATAAACGATATGTATCTTCTAATTAATTGAATTGAACTCAATGCAAATCTAATGTTATCGTGTATGAATTGAAATATCATTAATACAGTCCTGAATGCGGGCTCATTAATGTGCAGAATGAATTCTTGATAGTATGATTCTTATCTCTGTTTTGCTTCAATGTTGTTTTGCAATTCAAAACCGAAGTCCGGTTTCACGGATCGTCTGACACATTTGGGCGTAAAGCAGGTTGTCCGGCAGGGCATCTCGCAGTCATACATCAGACTCGCATCTCATATCCGCTATAGCCGGCCTCAATCCTTCCTGCATTTTGACTGCCCGACAGCTATTGCCATGTGAGCGAAAGAAGGCCGGAATACCCTGTAATTCATTGAAAATATACACGCGTTTCCTTACTTTGCTTTCTTTTATTTGATAAATGGCAAAAAAGCTACCCGACAACATATTCTTACCGGAAATTGAGAAGGAAATACTTGATTTTTGGCGATCTGATGAGACTTTTAGAAGAAGTATAGAAGAGAAAAATCCCCGCAAATCCTTCAACTTTTACGAGGGTCCGCCTACAGCTAACGGCCTGCCGGGAATTCATCACGTGCTTTCAAGAACAATCAAGGACCTAGTATGTCGTTACAAGACAATGCAGGGCTTCAGGGTAGAAAGAAAGGCAGGCTGGGACACTCAGGGGCTTCCCGTGGAAGTGGAGGTTGAAAAAACACTTGGGATCAAGTCAAAGTCAGAAATAGTAGAATTCGGCGAGGTCAGATTCAATCAGGAATGCAAGAATTCCGTTTTCAAATATCTCCGGGAATGGGAAGAGCTTACGGCAAGGATGGGATACTGGATTGACCTGAAGAATGCATACATCACTTTTCACAATGAATACATTGAGTCGGTCTGGTGGGCACTAAAGAGATTCTTTGATGCCGGACTGATCTACAAAGGTTATAAGATACTTCCGTTCTGTCCTGTCTGCGAATCGCCTCTTTCGTCACATGAAGTGGCACAGGGATATCAGGACCTTAAGGACCCTTCCGTTTATGCTAAGTTCAGGATCACTAACGGTCCTCATGCGGGAAGTGATTTTCTTGTATGGACCACCACACCCTGGACACTTCCGTCAAACGCGGCTCTTGCCGTGAATCCCGAACAGACTTACGTAAAGATCACCACCGCAGGAGGCGAGAGTCTTATCCTTGCAAAGCCAAGGCTTGAAGCAGTGACTGAGGAATACACGATTGCAGAGGAGATTTCCGGAAAGGACCTTGAAAATACAGAGTATGAGCAGTTGTTCAAGTTCCTGAAGCATGACGGCAAAGCGTTCTTTGTTGTGCCCGGTGATTTTGTGACCATGGAGGACGGAACCGGGATCGTACACATTGCGCCTGCATTCGGAGAGGATGACTACAATACCGGACTTAAGTATTCTCTTCCTGTATTCAAGGCGGTTGGAAAAGACGGCAAGTTCACTGAAGCAGTTACTCCTTACAGCGGAATGAATTTCAAGGAAGCGGATCTGCAGATCATCAATGATATGAAGCAAAGCGGCCGGCTTTACAGGAAAGAGATGTTTGTCCATTCTTATCCTCACTGCTGGAGGCATCATGTTCCGCTGATGTACTTTGCGACTGATTCATGGTTTGTAAACACTACGTCTTACAAAGACAGGATGATCGCACTGAACAACACGATCAACTGGAATCCCGAAACTTTCGGAACGGGCAGGTTTGGCAACTGGCTGGAAGAGAACCGTGACTGGGCAATCTCACGGAACAGGTTCTGGGGCACTCCCCTGCCCATCTGGACATACACTGATGACGAGGGAAAGGAAGTTTACGAGATCATAGGATCAATTGAGGAGCTTAAACAACGCGCGGAGAATTTCAGGGATGTATATAAGGACGATAAGTCGCTTGACCTTCACAAGCCGTTCATAGATCAGATCATAATTAAATCGCCCGACGGAAAAGAAATGAAGCGTGTAAAGGAGGTCATTGACTGCTGGTTTGACAGCGGCTCCATGCCCTTCGCCCAGCATCACTATCCGTTCGAGAACAAGGACATTTTTGACAAACACTTCCCTGCCGATTTCATTTCAGAAGGCCTTGATCAGACGCGGGGATGGTTCTATTCGCTCCATGCAATCAGTACATTCCTTTTTGACAAGCCGGCATACCGGAGTCTGATCGTCAACGGAATGATACTTGACAAGAACGGCAAGAAGATGAGCAAGTCTCTCGGCAACGTCATCAATCCGTTCGACATGATGAAGAAGTACGGCGCGGATGTGCTGAGATGGTATCTGATCACGTCTTCGCCGGTGGGAAATTCAAAGCTCTTTGACGAAGACGACCTTGTTGAAGTTCAGAACAAGTTCTTTGACACTGTTATCAATACAGTAAGATTCTACCTGCTTTATTCCGGAATAGTTGATTTTGAGTACGAAGAAAAACGCCGCACTGAACCTTCCGGCCGCCCGACAATTGACCGCTGGATCCTTTCAAAGCTGAATTCACTGAAGAAGGACTACTTCCGGCTCATGGACAGTTATGATATAACGAAGGCCGGCAGACTTGTGCAGGACTTTGCAGTTGACGAACTTTCCAACTGGTATGTGAGACGGAACAGAAAGAGGTTCAGAAACCCGGCCTCGGAGCAGGATTTGCTTCACGGTTATCAAACCCTGTATGAGGTGATTGTTGAACTGCTTAAGCTTATTGCTCCGGTTTCGCCTTTCCTTTCCGACAAACTTTACATGACCCTCACCGATGATGACAATTCAGTTCATCTTTCGGAGTTCACATTGCCGGCCGAAGAGAATATTGACCTTCAGCTCGAAGAAGAAATGCACCTTGCGCAGGAAGTGGTCTATCTGATCAGGTCGGTCAGGGTGAAGAACAACCTGAAGGTGAGACAACCTCTGCGACAGATCCTTGTGCCTGTACTCAGCGAAAGAGACAAGAACATGCTTCTGAAGGTAAAGGACATCATACTTGAAGAGGTAAACGTCAAGGAACTCAACATCATAGAAGGAGATTCGGCGATCATCGTGAAGAAAGCGAAGCCGAACTTCAAATCGATCGGACCGAAATTCGGGAAGATGGTGAAGGATGTTCAGAAGGCGATCTTGTCCCTTGATTCATCTGCAATCAGGGAGCTTGAAACTACCGGCGCATCCAAAATCGGCGGCTTTGACATTTCACGGGAAGATGTCGAAATATATACAGAGAATATTGAAGGATGGATAGTTGATTCACACGGCAACATCACGATTGCGCTGGATACGAACATTGACGAAGACCTGCTGAGCGAGGGCATAGCAAGAGAGTTCATCAACAGGGTTCAGAACCTGAGGCGAACTGCCGATCTCGAAGTATCCGACAAAGTTGAGATCTACCTGGACGCGCCGGAGAAGATCAGTGCCGCCGTAAGGGAAAATCTTGAATACATTTTAAATGAAACATCAGGCATTTCCGTACAAAGCTCAAACGGCAATGACCATGAATATGCTGAATCGGAGATCCACGGCCTGCCGCTGAGGATCTATCTTAAAAAAGTTGTATAAAACCAAGGCATAACAGGAGAAAACCAATGGCAAAAGCTAAGCCAAAGACAAAAGGAAAAACTGTATCCGGAAAGCCAAAAGCAAAGCCGGCAAAGAAATCCAAGCCAAAGTCTGCAGGGGTAAGAACCACAGTAAAAAAGGCAGCCAAAAAATTGTCTCCTGTAAAGAAGAAGGCAGTCACGCTGAAAGTCAAAGCAAAGAAAGCAGTTAAGGCGAAAGCAAAGAAGCCTGCCGCAAAATCGGTCAAGCCGGTGGTTTCAAAAATGAAAGCCGCTGCCAGGAGATCTTCCCCTGCTGTACAGCACAAGCCCGCAGGCAAATCAGCGACCGCTTCTGCTCATTCGGCTAAGATCATGAAGCCGGTGCCCACCCGCGATGCGAAGAAAGTTGCAGAAAAGAAGACTGCCGCGACGGGGTTCAACTATGCGTCAACAACTCTGAAGCCATTGCCGACAGTTCAGCACAAACCGATGAAGAAGTATAAGAAGAACAAGAAAGTCAGATACACCGTTGCTGAGCTTCGTCATTTCAGAAACCTGATTCTCGTAGAACAGAAGTCTATACTCGAAAGCGCCCGTGCGAACATGGAGGCTCTTGTTGACAAAGAGTCCGGTGAATATAAGGGAGACAATCTTACTTATGCTTCCCACATGGCTGAACAGGGCACTGATGAAATGGAAAGAGAAAAGAATTACATGTTCGTTCAGAGAGATGAGAAATATCTTGGATACCTTCAGGACGCGCTCATCAGGATTGATCAGGGCACTTACGGAATCTGCATTGACTGCAAGGATGAACCGAAGAACTACTGCAAAACCTGCCCGCTGATTCCGAAGGAACGCCTTGAAGTGGTGCCTATCACGACCCACTGCATCGAATGCAAGAATCTCAGGGGCTGAAGGGATTTGAAAGTTCTCATAATCACCTTTCTCATTGTACTTGCTGACCAGGCAACCAAGCTTTATGTAAAAGGCATCAGCATCCCATTGCTCGGAATTGAGTTTCCGGGAATGCCCTACCAGTCTTCGATTCCGGTTATAGGGAATTTCTTTCAGATCACGTTCATAGAAAACCCCGGCATGGCATTCGGGCTTCAGATAGGAGGGAAGCTCTTTCTCTCGCTGTTCACGATCTTTGCCACCTTACTTCTTTTCTTCTTCCTTTACAAGAACAGGCACGAAAGCCTTTTGCTCAGGCTTTCACTGGCTCTCATACTCGGAGGAGCGATCGGCAACCTCATTGACCGCGTATTCTACGGAAAGATCTACGGGTACGCTCCGTATTTCTACGGCCGTGTTGTTGACTTCTTTCATTTTGATTTTCCGAACTTCACAATATTCGGAAAGACGATCTACTCATGGCCGATCTTTAACATTGCAGATGTCTCGGTGACAGTCGGCTTTTTGCTCATACTTGCCGGGTATAAGAAGATCTTCGCTCACACCGAGGAGACACCCGTGCTTGCGGAATCCGGAAACTCCGAGGCGGAGTTTGACGATAATATTGACTACTCGGCCGGCAGGGAATTTCACTCAGAGGAAGATACAGTGCTGAAGGGCGGGGTTCTTTCAGAGTCAGTGCGGACCGAAGAGCCGCAATTGCCTGCAGTTCCGCTTGCTGAAGAACTTCCTGCAACATCCGATGATATATCAGCGGATGCAGAAAAAAAAACAGCCGGACAGTCTGACCGCCCGGCTGATGAGATAGTCTGATACGGAACTTTTACCTTCCTAAACCGTCCAGGTATTCTTTTCTTTTAAGCAAAGTATCCTTGTCCTCCACATGGTTCGGATCCGGGACACAGCAGTCAACCGGACAAACCGAAGCGCATTGCGGCTCATCATGGAATCCGACGCACTCGGTGCATTTATCGGGCACAATGTAGAAATATTCGTTTGAGTAGAATCCTGCCGCTCCTGACGGGGCTGCATCGCCGTCGCCGAAAGTGTTGCCGCCGAGAGTCCAGCTGACTCCCCCTTCATAGATTGCCGTATTCGGGCATTCCGGCTCGCACGCGCCGCAATTGATGCATTCAGTTGTGATCATTATAGCCATTGTATATATCCTCCGGTAATTTCAGAATTTGGTTTATGCAAGCTACTCATTTACAGATACTATTTCAATTTACAATTTTACTACCGCCTGCAGACATTGGTTATCAAGGCGCAGTACTCAGAAGTACATCGGGAAATTCTGCGGATCGCATTCATTCATTATCCTGTAAACCGCATCAAACACGTCTTCCGCATTCGGCTTGGAGAAGTAATCACCGTCTGTGCCGTAGGCAGGCCTGTGCTCCTTTGCCGCGAGACATACGGGTGGCGAATCAAGGAATGCATAGCCTCCGTCCCTGTCAAGCACATTCTGCATCATAAATGCTGAGGCTCCGCCGGGTACATCCTCATCGAGGAAAAGAATTCTGTTTGTCTTCTTAAGGGATTCCGCGATCATGCCGTTGATGTCGAATGGGATCAGAGTCTGTACGTCAATCAGCTCGCAGGATATTCCGGTTTCTTCCAGCTTGCTTATCGCCGCCCTTGCAATGTCAACGCAGGCTCCGTAAGTTACTACGGTTACGTCGCTTCCTTCCTTCAGGATCTCCGGCACTCCTACAGGCACGGTGATATCCCCGAGATTATCCGGCAATCGCTCCTTAAGCCTGTAAGCATTGAGTCTCTCAACAATCAGCGCGGCGTCATCAGACTTCAGGATCGTGTTGTAGAATCCTGCGGCCCTTGTCATATCCCTCGGCACGCAAACGATCACACCCCTGAAGCAGTTGATGATGGAACCCATAGGCGAACCCGAGTGCCAGATGCCTTCCAGCCTGTGCCCGCGTGTCCTGACAATAAGCGGTGCCTTCTGACCTCCGGCAGTCCTGTACTGAAGACATGCAACGTCATCGCTGATTATCTGCATTCCATAAAAGAGATAATCCAGATACTGAACCTCGACAATGGGCCTCAATCCTCTCATAGCGGCTCCTATCCCCTGCCCCACAATAGTTGCTTCCCTTATGCCTGTATCCGTGATCCTCAGCTCGCCGTATTTTGCCTGTAGCCCCGCCATTCCCTGGTTTACATCTCCGAGCTTTCCCACATCCTCGCCTATTGCAAAGATCCTCGGATCCCTCATGAATGCAATGTCGAAGAAGGCGTTGAGAACTTCTCTTCCGTCCATTATCTTCGAATCCTGGGAGTAAACAGGTTTTACCTCCGGGATAAGGAATGCCGATTCTTTTGATTCGCTGAATAGGTGAGATCCGTATCTTCTTGCGTTCACTTTTCTGAACCCGCGCTTCCATTCAACAAGCTTTGCCAGTGCGGCCGAATTTCCTTTCAGCCCGATCATCAGAACTTCGTTAACGGCTTCGCCAATTACTTTCCTGTTGACATCCAGTGACTTCTTCAGCGATTCGCTTACCTTATTTATCTGCTCCGGCTTTGAGCTCGCCGAGGCTATCTCTGCAAAGATCTCCCTCACTTGCTCCCTTTCTTTCTTTATCGGAGTAATATACTCATCCCATGCTTCCACCTGCATCTTCTTCACATAGTCCTTGGATTCTTTTTCAATGGCCGATATTTCCTCTTCATCTGCTATGCCCTCTGCAAGCATCCATTTCTTCATTTGGTTTATACAGCAGTATTCCTTTTCCCAGTCGAGTCTTTCCTGCGGCTTATACCTTTCATGAGAGCCGGATGTTGAGTGCCCCTGGGGCTGTGTAACCTCCTGTATGTGAAATATTGCCGGAATATGGTCTTCGCGGATCTCTGTGATCGAATGCCTGTACATGCTCACGAGTCCGGTGTAATCCCATGCCTTTGCCTTGTAGATCCTGAACCCCTGCTTTGAAACATCATCATACTCAAAGCCCTTGATGAGCTCGGAGATGTTGTCCTTTGCGATCTGGATCTTGTTGGGCACTGAAATTCCGTAGCCGTTGTCCCAGATGCTCAGAGCAACAGGCACCATCAGCACTGCTATGGCATTCAGCGCTTCAAAGAACATTCCCTCCGCACAGCTTGCATTTCCTATTGTTCCAAAAGCAACTTCATTTCCCCTGTCGGAAAATTCCTTCATGTGGTGAAGTTCCTTAAGCTCCCTGTAAAGCTTTGAAGCGTATGCAAGCCCTACGAGCCTGTTCATCTGACTTCCCGTCGGCGATACATCGGATGCCGTATTCTTCATTGCCATCAGGTTCTTCCAGGAGCCGTCATCATTGAGAAGCCTGTTTGCAAAATGCCCGTTCATTGACCTGCCTGCGGAGGCCGGTTCATTGCTTACATCAGTATCCGCATAAAGCTGTGCGAAGAATTCCTTGACCGTTGAAATGCCGGTTGCAAATGCAAATGTCTGATCCCGGTAGTAACCGGAGCGGAAGTCTCCGTTTCTGAAAACCTTGGCCATTGCGATCTGCGGCACTTCCTTGCCGTCTCCGAATATTCCGAACTTTGCCTTTCCGGTAAGGACTTCCTTGCGCCCCAGAAGGCTCGCCTGCCTGCTTACATTGGCCAGCCTGAAGTCATCAAGGATCTCAAGTCTTTCCTTTTCCTTATACTTTGATTTACCGCCGTTGAGTGCAATGGTCTGACTGCTCATAGATATGATAATACTGCAAAGAAAATTTTGGCAATTTACTCAATATTGCCCTAAGGGTAAATCTAAAAACAGATCTGTAAACTCACGCCATTCACAGGTTCTTCATTCCGGCTTGCAGTAACTTCCTACCCGAAACCGGATGCACATGGAGCAATCAGTGTCTTTAATAAGCGTGGCATTAGTGCTATATTTCGCACAAATCATGTCAACCAAGCTACTAGGCGATTCCGTACAGATCAAGGAGATCAACGAGACCATCAAACAGGTTGCTCCTACAGATGTAAGCATCCTTATCACCGGGGAGAGCGGTTCAGGCAAGGAGGTTGTGGCGAACTCGATCTTCAGAAACAGCAGGAGAGCGGATAAGCCCTTTGTGATCGTGAACTGCGGAGCAATTCCGGAGGGCATCATTGAGAGCGAGCTTTTCGGGCATCAGAAAGGTGCATTCACCGGGGCCATCGAGGAAAGAAAGGGCTACTTTGAGATGGCGGATAACGGTACAATATTCCTTGATGAGATAGGTGAGATGCCTGTCTCAACGCAGGTCAAGTTTCTCCGCGTGCTTGAGACGGGAGAGTTCATGCGGGTAGGCGGAAGCAAGACGATAAGCGTTGATGTCAGGATCATTGCGGCAACCAACAAAGACCTCGCCGA
>CAZTQR010000072.1:0-5955 GCA_964615795.1 uncultured Ignavibacteriaceae bacterium | reverse complement strand
AGCAACGGCGGCGCAAATCACTTCATGATCACAGAAGAAGACATGGAAAGATTTTCTATGGATGAAATTGAGAAGGAGGTGATCCTTTATGTGCTTGAGAAATACGGCTGGAATGTTGAAAGGGCTGCAGGCCATCTGAAGCAGACTTCACGAAACATCTACAAAAAAATGAAGAAGTACGGCATAAGCAGGGAAAGCAGATGGAGAAGTTGAAAGGAATTCTTCTTTTCATTGTTATTGCATGCGCTCTTGCAGGCTGCGGAGTTTACGGATTCCGGGGCAACAATCCCCCGGAAGGCATACGCAGGATCTACGTTCAGCAATTCAATGATGTAAGCGGCTTCTCAGACCCGAATCTCCCCGAATTGCTTACGCAGGAGCTGAAGCAGAGGATCACAAGTGACAACACTTTCAGGATAGCCGAGAAAAGCATTGCTGATGCATCATTGAACTGTTCGGTTGTATCTGTAATTGACGATGCACTTGTGATTGTTTCAGGCGAAAATGTCACCAGAAGAAAGATAACTGTATCCGTAAATACCGATTTCATTGACCTGAAGAAACAGAAGACCATCTGGAAAAAAACATTCACAAACTACGGGGAATATCAGTCATCGGGCAATGACTTTTCCGAGCGCGCAAACGGGCTGAGGATCGCCTCGGGAAGAATCACAGAAGACATCCTGATTGATCTTACATCAAACTGGTAACCGCAATGAACGCGGAAAAAACAAAATCATGAATACTATCATTTACTGATGACGACCGAGAGCATCATACTTTCTGCTTACATAATATCACTCACGATCCTATTCGTATTCGGCGCTCACGGTTTCAACATGATCTACTATTACTTCAAGACCTACGGTGAAAGAACAAAAGACCTTGAAGAGCATGAGTTTCATCTCGATGAATACCCGGTAGTAACAATTCAACTGCCGCTGTTCAACGAAAGATATGTGATAACAAGACTGATAGATGCAACCATGCGGCTTGACTACCCGAAAGATAAAATGGAGATCCAGATACTCGATGACTCCACCGACGATACTACCGAGATCATCAGACAGCACATTCAGAAGTACATAGGCGAAGGTTATGACATCAAGCTGATTCACAGAACTAACAGGCAGGGGTATAAGGCCGGAGCACTCAAGGAAGGGCTCGAAGTGGCGAGAGGAGAGTTTGTGGCAATCTTTGATGCGGACTTTATTCCGAGAAAGAAGTTTCTGAAGAGGACGATACCGTATTTTTACAAATACGAAAAGCTGGGACTTGTGCAGACAAGATGGGAGCATCTGAACCGTGAATACTCGCTGATGACTAAGACTCAGGCAATTGCACTTGACGGGCATTTCGTGATCGAGCAGGCAGTGAGAAACCGTGCGGGGTTCTTCATTAACTTTAACGGCACTGCCGGAGTATGGCGCAAACAGTGCATTTTTGATGCAGGCAACTGGGAAGCAGATACGCTCACGGAAGACCTTGACCTCTCATACAGAGCGCAGATGAAGGGCTGGAGATTCAAATATCTTGTTAACTTCACATCCCCTGCCGAACTTCCTTCGGATATTTCAGCGCTGAAGTCACAGCAGTTCCGCTGGACAAAGGGCGCAATAGAAACTGCCAAGAAGATATTTCCCGTTGTGATGAAATCGGATATGCCGTTAAAGCTCAAGGTTCAGTCGTTCATACATCTCTGCTCAAACATCGCTTACCCGTTCATACTGCTTGCGGCCATACTCAATCTGCCTGTAATGCTCATCAAGCTGGGCGGAGAGTTCGACACCGTATTCAGGCTCATGTCGCTGTTCATCTTTGCATTCGTAAGTTCGTTCATGTTTTACCTTTACTCTCAGAAGGATGTATATCCCGACTGGCAGAAGCGCATAATATACTTCCCGGTATTCATGGCCGGAAGTATGGGCTTTTCGGTGAACAATACAAAAGCTGTTTTCGAAGGATTGCTTGGAAAGAAAAGCGAGTTTGTAAGAACTCCGAAGTATAAGATAACGGGAAAGGAAGAATCATGGAAAGGCAAGAAGTATGTAAACAAGAAACTGAAGTTTACAACTTACATTGAAGCATTCATGGCATTGTATTGCTTTGCGGGAGTGGTGATAGCAGTTGCGACTGCACAGATTGCCGCCATACCTTTTCAGCTGATGTTCTTCGGAGGCTTTGCGACAGTTTCGATACTCTCAATAAAGCAGGTGATGGAAACAAACAGAATGAACCGGCAAAAACAATTAGCACTGGATGCCCGCTAACCCTGAAGCAAAGGATAAGGTTGACAGAAACTTCCTTTCACCTCTCTTTGTGAAAGTGGCCAATCTGCATTATCTTAGTGAGGAGTATGAAGACTGCATTTCAGTGTGCCGTGCCGGGCTTTCGGTATATCCAAACTATCTGACAGCCAAGCTCTTGCTTCTGCGGGCTTTTCTGAAGGCGGAATATCTGAATGAAGCAGAGGCATTGTTCAGTGAAATAAAGCCGAAAGTAACAAGCAATCAGCTTCTGACAAAGTTGCGCAACAATATAGATTCGCTTGCCTCCGTTTCCAATCAGGAAAAGCTGTACATGCCTTCGGAAGCACCGCTAAGGGCTGAATTCAGTGAGTTTGACAGGAACTTTGAGATACAGGAGAAACTCTTCCCGGAGTTTGACCTTGAAAGCATCCTCGAAGGCAGCATTGATGATGCTCCGGCTTCAGTTGATCCGGACTACGAAGATTTCATGCTTGCCTATGAGACTTTTCATTTCAACATACGACAGCAGAAAGGCGACACGGGAAGTCAGCAGGATGTTCAGAAAAGCACTGCGGCAATTCCGGCAGGTGACACTCTGATGTCAAAGGTCCGGATAATTACAGAAACGCTTGCCGACCTTTATGCAGAGCAGGGCAACTACAAAGAAGCGATGGAAGCATATAACCTGCTATTGAGGGCAGGTTCCACAAACTACAAGAGGATAGAGGAAAAACTCCTTGAACTGGAAAGGAAAATTCAGTGACGGATTCTTCATTCATAAGTTTCCTTCCGGCAATCCCGGCTTGACAAAGACCACCTTTTCCCTTTCCATTATCACTGCTCCCTGACTGAGCCCTTTCTTCTTCTTTACATATTTCTTTTCACAGTATGCAACAGGCACATTTCCTGCGTTTCTTGCTTTGCTGTAATATGCCGCTATTGCCGCCGCCGAAATGACTGCTTCCTTCGGTATCTTATCTTTTGAAGCTCCGGTCTTGAGCACGGTGTGTGATCCGCTCGTGCCCCTGACGTGAAACCACAGATCATTCTGTGCCGAATGCCTTGTGGTAAGCAGGTCGTTTGATGCGCTGTCTTTTCCGACCCATACTTCAAGGCCTCCCTCCACAGTGAACTTTCTGAATGAGGAGGTCTCATCCGATTCCATCTTCTTCTCCATTTTGAATTCCTTCTCGAGTGTCTTCAGGTTTCCCGATTCGCCGAGCATTGTAATATCCGATTTGATCCGCCCGATCTCTTTTAGCAACAGGTCCGACTTTTTCCTCAGCAGTCCTACAGATGCCTTTTGCTTCTTTGCCTTTTCAAAATAATGGTTTGCGTTCATTGCCGGCGAGATGCCGGGCTTAAGCCTGATCTCAACCGGCTCTCCGGACTCACCATCGGCAGTAAGTTTTGTCATGCCCTTGCGGATCTGATGAATATTGGCAAGTATCAGTTCGCCGGATCTTCTGAATGTGTCAGCGTCACTGCATTGCCTGATCTGTTCTTCAATGCTTCTGAACCTCCGTTCGGATTCTGCAAGCGATCTCTCAAGCCTCGTTCTTGCTGACTTCCGGAGCATATTCTCCCTGTCGGATCTCAGACGTGAAATCACATAATGCACCATAAGGCCGTTCACGTCATCAAACACACCCGAAGGCTCAATCATAAGATGCTCCAGCCTGCATAAAGACATCACGGGCTTTCCTTCTGATACATAATACAGGCAGTTGCCACGGCTGACCTCAATCAGGAGTTCATCCGCAACTTTGCTTATCAGGCCAGCATCATTTTCAGTTTCGGAAGGCTGGTCCGCTCTGCACCTGAAGAGTACTTCCCGCCTGTAAACTTCTCCGAGATTCGGATATCTGTCCTTAAGGAATTCCTGCGCCGTTTTGGAGTGAACAATATCCTGAGCATCATCTGCCTTGCGCTTCAGGAGATCTTCAGCGCGCCTTCCGGTATGCGCCTTGCTGTCTTTGAACGCTGAGATCACTGTCCCGTCCTTCACATGGAAGCAGTTCGGAGAAGCAAAGAAGGTGAACAGGAGTCCGGTTCCGTCACTGAGCTTCAACTCAATAGCCCTGTCGCCGCCGAAAATGCTTATTCCGGAAACATTCTGCGAACCGGCCTCAGAGAAAATATCTGCCGTATTCTTTGATGCCTTTGCATAGTTCTTCCTGAGTATCAGGTACGGCATATCTTTCAGCGAAGAGAATTCAACTGCATTTCCGGATTCACAGCCGCCAATGGATATGACAAACTTTCCCTTGTCCTGCGTAAAGATGCTTTCAATAGCGCAACCATTCAGGCATTCATTGAGAAACCGAGCCTGTGCGCTCAGAGTATAGAAGTTATTCGTCACGGGCAAACATATCTACTATTATGTCTTTCGAAAATCCCAAATGCAATACTCACCCAATGCTCCATATCCGGTTCATCACTCCCGCTTTCTGCAATGGCTTGAGTCTCAAGGCACATCTGTATTGACGCCCTCACTTATTGGTTTCCGATGCAGACATTACATGTAGTTAACGTTAAACTGTCTGCAAATCTTTTCCTCGTCAGGCTTCAGTCCGAACTTCCGGAACGACTTGCAAAGTGAAGCTATGTCCCTTCTCAGCAGTGAAGCGCTTTCATTATTCGAACGAGCATCAATCATCTGCGGAAAATCGATCGCAGTCACCCTGTCGTTATGGAGAAGCAGATTGAATGCCGAGAAATCACCGTGGACCTTTCCCAGAGCATGAATGGAGGAAAGAATTTCCAGCGACTGACTGAAAGCATCTTCAGCCTCTGCTTTTGTGAGGGACAGATCGGAGATCCTCGGAGCAGGATCACCGTCGTCAGTTCCGATGAATTCCATTGCTATTGCAAGTCCCGAGACAGCAACCGGCCTGGGGACGGGAATATTCTCCTTGTGGAGATACTTCATCTGCCTGAACTCTTCCCCGACCCATATCATCTGATGCGCATCAAGGCCGAACTTAGAACCTTGCTGAATTGCCTTTTCAATCCTCTTTTCCCCGATGTACCTGCCCTGCCTGTAGATGTCGTCCTTTCTGAAAGACCTTACCCTGATATCGGTGTACAGTTTGACTGCAATGTATTTATTGTTGCAAAGTCCAAGGTAAACCGTAGCTTCCTTTCCGGACTTTATAATACACACGAGTTCATCGAGCACGCCGTCTTCAACGAATGTACCGAGGTAGGGGTTCTGATCTTCACATTCCTCATCTGCATTGAAAGTGCGGCTGATATCTGTTCTTACAGAAAGTTTGTTTCTTTTGGTTCTGAACTTCTGGAAACGAATGTTGTCAATGAAGTCATCTTCTTCGGAAAGACTTCTGACATCAAAGTTTGAAATTTTCATTTGCTGATTTTGATTTTTTGATAAAAAAAAACTGCGGAGCTTTCCGGGCATCCGCAGTATCAAAATCCTGCAAACTGAATTATTGCGAAAAATTACAAATGGATAGAGGCACGAATGTCCGGGATTATTGCAAATTGTATTTTGGCAGATATTCTCATAGTTCGTACCTCCTCTCGCGAGATTAGTTGAATGCAACTTAGTCATTCTTATTCTAACATGCAACAGGGTGTGTTGGATAGCAGCAAAAAAAAAATCGAAGTATGACATTAAGAGTCATGCGGCATGGTGATCCCTAATGTTCACTGCTGTTGAATTCCATTTTCCTTCCTGGAGCCA
>CAZTQR010000071.1:0-16232 GCA_964615795.1 uncultured Ignavibacteriaceae bacterium | reverse complement strand
CCCATCTCATATATTCGTGGTAAGAGCATTCAGCCACGAATACACGAATGATGTCTTTCGCATTAGATTATTCAGTGACATGCAAAGTTGACGCAAAGGTTTACAGATTCGTGAGATGACACTTATCTCAAAAATCCAATAACAGGTGTTCCTTTTGTATGTCATGAGCGGAGTCCACAGCGGATCCTTTTCATTCGTGCATTCGCGGCTTACGCTTCTTGGACAGGAATTTATTGTCCGTACTTTTTTTGAAAGGCAGTTACTGCTGTGCCATCCCATCTCATATATTCGTGGTAAGAGCATTCAGCCACGAATACACGAATGATGTCATTTACAGTAAAGAAAGCAACTTCATATTGACGTAGTGTAATTTTGGGAAATATCTCAAGTTTGATCTTTAATCTGGACTTGGCGCGCTTACAGCATGTAAGCCATTTAAAATGCCGGATGATTCCCTGCTACCTGTGAACCTCCTGAACGGTCTTATCAAACCCGTATGCCATTATCCCGGCACTTTTCCTGTACATCCCGCTCTCGCAGACAGTTCCGGGCGACATAAAAGCGGCCGCACAAACTTTTGCACTTAGTTTTCTCGATCTTAATGCATAAGTTTGTAATAGAATGTTTCATAACTAAAACCGACCATCATGAAACATCTCATAATCATACTGCTCTCCTGTTTCCTGCTTGCCTCATGCTCCAAAAATGATACTCCGGGCTGGAAGTATCCTGACATGAGCCAGGTACCCAAGACGCCTGAAGGGGACAAGATCAGATACGGCAAGGAACTCATCTCCCACACCAATATCCATATCGGCCCGTATGCTGAAAATCCTGCAAGAAGATTTGCGGGTAACAACCTTGAGTGCGGTAACTGCCACATTGATGCTGGCACGAGGCCCAACACTCTCGGTTTCGTTGGAGTCTATCTCCTCTTTCCGGCTTACAGCGGGAGAGTTGATACGATAATTTCAATCAGGCAGAGAATCAATGATTGTATGGTGAGAAGCATGAACGGCAGGCCTCTGCCGCTTGAAAGCTATGAAATGGAGTGCATTGTCTCATACTATAAATGGGTCAGCACGGAAGTAAGCAAGCAAGTTCCGGAGAAATATGACGGTTTAAGAAAGCTGAAACTGCTTGACCGTGCCGCTGATCCGAACCTTGGCAGAATGATCTATAACAGGAAATGCAATACATGCCATGCAGAGAACGGCGCGGGCGCATATCTTTCCGGAGATATTGAAAAGGGGTTTGACATACCGGCGCTCTGGGGAATTGACAGCTATAACGACGGCGCGGGAATGTACAGGCTTATCACTGCTGCGGAGTTTATAAAGGCAAAGATGCCCTACTACAATGCCGACCTAACGGATGAAGAAGCATGGGATGTTGCGGCTTATGTTATCTCAAAACCGAGGCCTCAGCTTGCCGGAGTTGAAAAGGACTTTCCGGATCTGAATGAAAAGCCCGTAGATTGTCCGTTCCCGCCTTATGCGGATTCGATGTCGGCAGAAAGGCATAAGTACGGACCATTCACGGGCCTGAGCGGCAAGTTTCCAAAGTGAGTCGGAAATTGAAAATGCCCCGGCAGAAAATGTTTCTGCTGTTCGGGGCATTCGCTAATCACTTCCTTGAATGCAGCGCAACCTTGTTGCCTTCAGTGTCTGAAAATACGGCAATGTAGCCGATCTCTTCAGTGACCATTGTCTTGGGCTGAAGGATCTTTCCTCCGGCAGGTTCAATCCTGTTGAGCACTTCGGTGAGGTCGTCACCGGCGGCAAGATAGATCAGTGTGCCGTCCATCGAAGGCTTGCTGTTCTTTTCCTTTACAATAGCGCCGCTTACGCCTTCGCTCGGAAACATTGCCATCATAGTCTCTCCCATTGGCCATTCCTGCATTTCGGCTGCAAAAATCTCGCTGTAGAATTTCTTTGCCCTTGCAAAATCATTCACCGGTATTTCAAACCAGTTGATCGCGTTTGACATTTTTTGGTCCTCCTTTTTGATTGATTGAAAAATACTCTGCAAATATGCCTGCTACGGATCTGTTCCGCTTATCCATTCTTGCTAATTTTACTTCAGGTAATTCAGTCTAACAGTTCCGAAGCTGACTCCGCCCGAGAATAAGGTACAGAAATATACTCCCCCGGGCAATCCTTCTGCATTGAATCTCACTTCATTCAGTCCGGCATTTAGCGGGTCTATATCCTTCGTTATCAGAAGCCTTCCTGCAGTGTCATGCAGTTTGAGTCCGAACTTCCTGCCGGAACCTGCAATTGACTGAGGAACAATAAACCTCAACACTGTTCCGGAGTTGAACGGATTGGGATAATTGGGAAGTATTTCGATTTCACTCGGTGTTTCGTTACCTGAGACAATGGATCCTGTCAGTGACGAGTATTTCATGACGAGAACATTGCCTGAAGAAGCAGTAGTGTAAGTGCTTCCGCTTACAATCACACCGCCTGCCGCATCCGCTGAGATGTGGTTTGCCTCATCCATTCCGTTTGAAGCTGAATTGTATCTCAAAAACCATGTCTGCTCACCCGCCTGGTTGTATCTTATTATTATCAGGTCATCGCCGAGAGAAGATGTCCCGCTAAGCCCGGCAATAAAGATGTTTCCGTTGCCGTCACTGCAAATTGACCGCGGTTCATCAAAGCTGAGGTTGCCCGTGCCGTTGTATCTTGCAACCCATTCTTCATTGCCGTCCGGGCTGTACTTCACGGTTGCAAAGTCGTAGGAAGTATTCTGCCCGACACTTGAGCCCGTGATGTAGAAATTTCCCTGTGAATCTGCGCATATTGCTTTGAATTCATCGGGAGATGAATTTGACGGCCCTGTGTATCTTCTTACCCATGCCAGATCACCGGTGGATGTGTACTTCACAGTTGCATAATCAATCGCAGTGCCTGTGCCTACACTCAGCCCTGCAACTGCGGCATTGCCAGCAGGATCAACAGCTACTCCCGTGAAATTGTCGTTGGCATTTGCCGGGCCGTTATATCTCCTTACCCAAAGTTCATTGCCTGCAGAGTCATATTTGATAAGTGCAAAATCATTTTGTGTACCGTTTCCGAAACTGCCGCCTGTTACAAATACACCTCCCCTGGAGTCGCAAGCTATGTCGCCTGCAAGATCAATGTTCCCGCCGGGGCCGTCATAAGTTGCTGTCCACATAAGATCTCCCGAAGGAGAATATCTGAAAGTAACGAAATCATAAGAACTTCCTGAAGAATATGATGACCCCAGCACAGTCACATTTCCTGGAGCATCTATGCAGAGGCCGGCACAGGCATCGTTGTCATTTGCGCTCCCGTCATACCTGCGTTCCCAAAGCAGAATGCCCCCTGAGCTGAATTTAAGTGTTATTATGTCCTTGCCGTTCTGCGTGCTTGCGCTCTCGCCGGCTATGAAGACATTTCCGGATGCATCAGTTTCAACATCAAAAGGAACATCATTTCCGGCCCCTGTGCCGGTATATCTGTACTCCCAAAGAACCTTGCCGCCCGCTGAGATCTTTGAAACGTAAATGTCGAGGCCTCCTATGACTCCTGCGCTGGAGCCGGCAACAAACACATTGCCGGCGTTGTCGGTACAATGCACCAGAGCTTCGTCATTCCCGTTTGCCGGGCCGTTATACTCGCGCATCCATGACTGGCTGTACTGCGCAAATGAACTGCCGCAGGTTGACAGCAACAGCAAAATGAGGCCCGTGAATATTCCTTTCACCTTCATGCCGACTTATTTATATCAAAATTAGATATGAAGATTCCGGGCTTCAATCAAAAATTGCCCCTTTCGTAGGATTCTCTTTCCTGATCATTGGTCGCTGCCAGGTGATTTGCCGTATCACTCATAACATTCTGAAATTGTAAAGGAAACTGTTATGCTGTTCTCTGAATGAATCGGGTGAAATTCCGAACCTGTTCCTGAACATCCGGCTGAATGATCCGGGACTGTCGAGTCCGATTTCGTAGCAAACCTGAGTGACCGGCATTTCCGAACTGCGCAGAAGATCCAGCGCCTTCGTCATTCTCTTTCCGAGAACATACTGATGCGGCGTCTGCCCGAAAATTATTTTGAAGACACGCAGAAAATGAAATTGGGACAGGCATGCATGTTTAGCTATGGCCCCGAGCCTGATCTTTTCGGTATAGCAATCATCAATGTACTCTTTTGCTTTGCAGATCCTCCTGTACAGTTCGGTCTTTGTGGAAAGTTTCACCGGAGGAAGCTTTGTAATCTCGCCGTAAAGCTCTCTGTGAAGTTTCATCAATCCTTCAAGCAGGAAGTAGCAGTTCTCGTTAATGAACTCACTGTCATTGAAATCAATTCTCGACGCAAACCTGAGCTTCATCAGGACCGGCGATATTGTGTGGTTATGCGGATAGGTCTTCTCAAAAAACGTAATCGGCTGTGCAGGTTGCACAAAGGAATTGTTGAGCATTTTGTCACCGGGAGTTATTATGCTTGAAAAAGCTCCCTCTGCGAACTCACGGTCAAAGAATACTGCAAGAGATTCGGTTTCGCTTTCTATGGTGCTTTCACATTCGCATCCGAAGTTTAAGATGAGAAACTTTTCAGGAGTTACGGAATATCCCGAGTCTTTCGTATTATGCTTCTCGACACCCTTCATCGTACTGCGGATCGAAAGCGGACTTATGTGTCTCGACGTAAGATCACCGGTCGATTTCAGATGCAACAGCGTGTTGCCGGAGATCCTGTGCGGCTCCTGAGGATAAGTTCTTATGATCAAAGTGTCCTTCCTTTGCTTGCTTCTTCAGTTCATAAGTGAATAGACAATTATATTAGTACCCATCCTGAATGCCTCGTCCCGCTTCTCAGGCGGATCCTGATGTTCCTGCGTATCTGCCCACCCGTCTGAAATGTTGGTCTCGTAAGCGTAGTAAACACAAAGCCTTCCATTGCTGTAAATCCCGAAGCCCTGAGGAGGCTTTGAGTCGTGCTCATGTATCTTTGGCAATCCTGACGGAAAAGAGTAATGCGAAGAATAGATCGGATGGTCGAAGGGAAGTTCTTTCAGTTCGATGTCCGGAAACACCTTCTTCATTTCCCTCCTGAATGCTTCGTCCATCCCGTAATCATCATCAGCGAAAATGAATCCTCCCGATTCGCAGTACTTCCTGAGCCTTTCGGCTTCCTGAGCATTCAGTTCAATATTGCCGTGGCCCGTCAGCAGGACGAACGGATAATTGAACAGTTCGTCTGAAGAGATACTGACCGAATAGAACTTCGGTTCATCAACATCAATTGCAGTATTCTTTTTGAGATACTCCATCATATTCACTTCGGCGGAAGGGTCATTGTACCAGTCGCCTCCGCCGGAATATTTTAGCCGTGCGATCTTGAAGGGGGAGGAATCCTTGCTGACTCCCTGATCCTGCCCTGAAGAGTAGGATGATATGAAAAATGTTATGAGCAAGGCCGGCAAAGCGGCGGTAAGTAATTTCATGATTTCAATTTATCCAATTTCAATTTGAATGTCACGGCATTGGTTCTCAGAGACTCATAAGACTTAACCGGCTTCAAATTTCAAGACCGGTTCCCGGCTCAGTACTTTGGATCCTTATTTTATTGTGAAAACGGCTGCATACAAACAGCTCTTCCACTTGTCCATTGTATCAATTCTTAACATTGTCCTGCCAGAAAGTTGTTACGCGGAACTGGCAATTTAGATTCACTCGTTATGAGGTCAGAAAATTAACACTTTTTTAATTGCCCTGTTGTGCTACATTTGCGAACTCTTGAATCAAATTCTACGGAGCAGAAAATCCGCTTCATAATCAGAAATATTCTTGTCCTGACGGTCATGACTGCTTTAGGGCTTCAGACCAATTTTCAACTCTTCTATTATGTTCTCTTTTCCGTTAATCAGGCAGAGCTTACAGAAGAAGTCTGTGAAGCTGTAAAGCCGGAATGCAATGCCTGCTGTTACCTGGAGAAGAAAATGGATGAGGGCAATGAGAGCGAATCCCTCCCTGCCCGGGACGACAGAAGCAAAAAGGGATATGAACTGAAAGTTCAGGAGTACTCTGTCTCTGAATCTGATTCAGAAGTCACATCGGTCACCGGTTCTGGTTTGTTTCTGCAAGATCATACAAGTTATCTCAACAACTTTCACACAGACATTTTCCATCCTCCCCGAATTGCCTTTCTGATATAGCGCTCAGAAAATTCTTTTTTAATCAAAGACGAAAGGCATTTCATGAAAAGGCTTTTGTTGCCGGCAATTTTGTTGCTGGCATTCGTACAGTTTTACGGTTGTTCTGATTCTGACAATACACAAGCTCCGAACAACAACAATCCGACTCTTCAATTGTCAAAAATAGATTCCGGATTTGCAACAGGTTCATCTTCAATTGTTGCATTATATTCGGAAAGCTCACTGAAAACCGGCTACAACAAGATCTACGCGGCAGTTTACGATTCAGCAACAGGTGCCGCGATTACCGATGCCCATGTTTCCATTACTCCGATGATGGATATGGGTACCATGATCCACTCTGCTCCGAAAGAAGATCCCACTGAGGACATTGTGGAAGGGAAGTGGTTCAAAGGTGCGGTTGTTTTTATTATGCCGTCAAATTCAACTCAGTTTTGGGAAATGCATGTCCATGTTCACAATCACACTGCTCCGGGAATGCCGTCAGGTGAAGTCATGTTCAGCGGTCTCTCTGTTGCAGACAACTCCACAAAATACAAGACTCTGCAGGCATCGGACGGCTCAAGGCTGTATCTGTCCTACATAGAGCCTTCAAAGCCGATAGTAGGCATCAACGACCTTGAGTTCACTGTTCACAAGAGAACGGACATGATGAACTTTCCTCCGGATGAATCCTTCACAACAACCATTTATCCGTGGATGCCTTCCATGGGACACGGTTCTCCAAACAATGTTGACCCGGTTGCTTCGGGGCAGGGACATTACAAAGGGAAAGTGAACTTCACCATGACGGGTGACTGGCAGATAAAGGTCTATCTGCAAAAGAACGGTGTGACAGACTCCACTTACTTTGACCTCATATTCTAAAACAATATGCCGGCATGCCCCCGCGGGAAAGTACGGAGAGCATGCCGGCTGTCATTAATATGAAAAAGATAATTCTGCCCGTAGTATTCCTATTGCTGTTGTCCGCTTCAGTTTCTGATGTTTGCGGACAGAACAGGATAGAAGGACTCGTGCTTTCAAAGCAGACGGGGGAGCCGCTTGATATGGTGAATGTGTTTGAAGAGGGAAAAGAAGGCAGGGCTTTGTTTGTCACTTCAGATGACGGGAAGTTCTCGATAGATGCAGGGAAAAGAAGTTCCGTCAGGCTCGGTTTCAGAAGAGTAGGTTACTTCAGAGAATACGAAGTATGCAAAACAGGCGAGGGGCCGGTTACGGTCAGGCTCAGTGAAGAACTGAATACTTCGGAAGAAATAATAGTGACAGGTGATTTCCGTGCGCAAACAGATCTGCTCAACACTTTTCATATCACGTCAGGACTAAACTCTGTTGACGAGCTGATATCCAGGGCATCAGGGGTTGCCTTGATGAGGAGGGGCAACTTTGGTTCAGAGCCGATTATAAGAGGCCTCAACTCTGACAGAATGAGCGTCAGGCTTGACGGCATGAAGATCCAGCCGGCATGTACGGACAAGATGGATCCGGTTACATCATATGCCGAAACGGGAAACCTGGAGAGCATTTCGCTTTCTAAAGGAGCATTCGGAGATGATGGCTGTTTCAATTCCTGTTCGGGGATTGACATGAAGCTGAAGGATGCCCGGACCGCAGACAAGTTCTCTGCAACCGGCGGTATTAACGGCGGCTTCCTTTCCGTATCAAAAGGGATCAGGCTTGAAGGCAAAGCTGACCTGAAATCTGAAAGCTTCGGAAACTTCACAAACGTAACATACAGATCAAATCAGGACTATAAAGACGGCCGCGGAGATGAGATCTTCTATTCCGGATTCAACAAGCTGAACATCAGCAACTCAAGCACTTATAAGACCGGAATGAACAGCTCGCTTAAGGCTGATCTCCTCTATGACTACGCGTGGGACATCGGCTATCCTGCACTTACCATGGACGTGAAAGACGCCGAAGCATTCATAGCAGGCTTGCAGTTCAATACGCAGTTCAACGGCTCAGTAGCAAAGGACCTTGAATCAAAGATATACTACAACAAGATCACGCATATTATGGATGATTCTCAGCGTGATAACAGGATCAAAATGGATATGCCCGGATGGACAAACACGGCGGGCGCGTACGTCAGTTCTGAGCTTCAGCTTGGAAGCGCTGATATTGAGGCAAAGGCGGAAGGCATAGTCTCAAACGCGAACGCGGAGATGACAATGTATATCCCGGGACAGGGTTTTCCCATGTATATGGTAACCTGGCCTGATGTGAGAAAGAAGGAACTCTCGCTCAGCATGTCCGCAAAACAGAGCATAGGTTCTGGTCTGATGGCCAGCGTACGAGCATGGGGAGGACCGGTTAACTCTGATGTCAGAAGCGAGGTGGGTCTTTCAGAACTCAGGATCTTCTATCCGGACTTTGAGGGAACCGATTCACGTTTTGCGGGCGGTGTTTACGCAGGTGCCGAAGCGCTGATCGCGGAGAATCTGGTCACATCGCTGAACCTTTCTTACAGCGTTCGGGATCTCACCGTCTCAGAGCAGTATGCATTTTACATTTTCAACCGGTTTGATTCCTATGACTATGTTGGAAATCCCTACCTAGATCCGGAAAGATCTGCACAGCTTGAACTTGGGATTACGCTTAACACAGGCAACTTCGCCGCCAAGACATCTTTCTTTGGCTATTACATTGGTGACTATATAGTCGGAGTTGTTGATAGCATGCTTTCTCCGATGACTGAGAATTCCAACGGAGTCAAGTTCTATGAGAACATCCCGGGTGCGACGATCCTTGGCTTTGAGCAGACAGCGGACTTCGTTGTTTCAGAAAAACTGCAGATTGCCAACACTGTACAGTACACATACGGAACCGATAACGACGGCGGATATCTTCCGCAGATGCCTCCGCTGATGGGAACTCTCTCGGCCAGATACAAAGCGGGGATCTTCACTCTTCAGGGAGAAGGCGTTTGGGCGGCGGCACAGAACAATATCAATGCCGACTACGGAGAAACGAGGACACCGTCATACGCAGTGTTCAACCTGCGGGCTTCCGCCGATATGCTTACAGGGCTGTCAGTTGATGCAGGAGTGGAGAATATCTTTGATGTCTATTACTATGAACATCTTGACTGGCTAAAGACGCCGCGTCCTGGTATCAATGTTTACCTGTCATTCAGGACAAGGTTCTGAGAAGTAAATGAGAAATACCGCGGTCATTTTGCGGTAAGAGCATAAATCAAAAAAGGGTGCTTCTGAATGAAGCACCCTTTTCTCTTTATGCAAATTGACAACACGTGGATCAGAACGTAAACTCGTAAGCTACTTTGAAGTACTTCCTTGTATTCTCAAGCTTTTCGCCGTTCAGATTGAACACCAGATAAACATTGCTTCCGGCGAAGAACTCATACTGAAGAATGGAATTCCAAAGCTGATTCTTTGTGTAAGAATCTTTCTGATAATACGACCTAACATAGAACTTGTCAAAGACCCGCCAGTCAATTCTTGTATTTATGATCGTCCTCTTTGTGTCAAACAGGTCAATGTAGTTTAGGCTGGCGCCGAGAGAAAGCCTGCTGAAAAGAAAAATGTCAGCGCCTAAGTAAGGGTTCTTTATGAAGTCTCCGAAGTAAGGACCAAAGTAATAACCGGTATAGAAGGATGTTTCACCTACGTAAAAATTGGCCGAATAATCCTGGGCAAAATTCTCCCGCGTGATAAGGTTTCCGTTCTCATCAAAGTCGTTCGGTGTGTTGTATTCAAAATACTGGTTGATCCTTACAATGTCATTGAGCTTGAAGTTCAGGCTTTGGCTCAGTCTGTTCTGAAGTTTGAAATTATCCGGCATGCCGTTCTCGCCGTGCAGAATCCTTCCCCGATAGTAGCCGCCCGAGACATTGATATCGCTGAAGTATTTTCTGTCGTATGCGAAATGATATCCTCCCGAAGCATAAACCTCGTCGAAATTATTCTCTAAGCCGATCTGGCTGTTGAAGGATGTGGAAGCTTCAAAGCCCCTGTTTACCCGGTTATAGCCGAAATCGGCAAACGGGCCTCCGGCATCGTTGTACTGGTAGAAGCCGTAAATGTTGTAAGCGCTTCCTTCCTGCTCCCTGCCGGGAACGGAGTTCCAGCTGTTGACGAACTGCGCACCAAAGCGGAGCGGATTTTCGGGAAACCGGTAGAAACCGTCAAAGCTGATAATGTTTTCCCTGTAGAGAGTGCCGTTGTTGACTGACCGTATGAACATTCCGCCGAGCGTGGAATTCTTGAAATTCATATTCGGCCTTGCAACAAAGAACTCTCTTCTGTTCCCTTCGGGGTCAAAGTCTGCAACATAAGTTGCACCCGCCTTGAGCAGATCGCTTCTGTAAGTGTAATTTAACCCGTAACGGATATCCTCTATTGCCCTTGTATAAAAAAGATTGATCGGTGTCCTGTAAATATCCAGGTCTTTGCTGAAGAACGGCCTTTTCTCCTGCAGGAATATAGGCCTTGCATAGAGCGAGAATCTGAACGGGTCCGCTTCCAGCGTTGATTCATCGGGATTCAGCGTAGCTTTAAGCTTGTGATTCTCAAACGCCGCATTAAGGTCGCCGCCGATCCTGAGCGTGTCGCCCTCATCATTGAAACTCTGCGCAACACCGAACGGAATTGCGGCTATGTCAAGATTCAGTTTGTCTTCGAACGGCGTTACGAGATCAAACTTGTACATGTTCTTTACCGAAAGCAATTCGCTGTTGGGAATTATCGAATAGTAATAGTAATTACCGTCGGCTTTGTATGAGAAAAGCTGAAAATCAATTCCGATCTGTTTCTTGTTCTTGTTTTGCATCTTGCCTACGGGGATCACCACTTCCGTTTGTATGTGCCCCGGCTTGCCGTTAGCCGCCTCTCTTATGATCGTTGATCTCACATCCCATATCCAGTCCCATTCATACGATTTGTTCCGCACGTTGTAAACTGCAGCATCCCTCTGGTTATTCAGAAAGCTGAATGAGAACACATATCCGTTCTGGTTCTTATTCTCCATATCAAGCAGAATGAAGAACTCATTTTCATCTTCCGTGCTTCTGTCTCTTGTTACAGATTTTGAGATGATCTTTCCGGCGGGATAGTAATCAAAGGCAAAATACAGAGCATTCTTATCCTGCTTCACAAACACTACAGTGCTGTCAATCTTGTTCGTACCGTCGGGTTCGGGTATGAACTGGTAAAATTTTGTGAATACTTTTGCCCCTGTCCACTCGGCAGAGCTTATCTCGCCGTTCACTTCAGGCGCCTGAATGCTGGTGATGCTTTGAGGCTGAGCAAATGACTTGAGGGTTGACAGCGCTATAAGCGCAATGGAAAGTGATGTAAACAGTGCTCTCATACCGTTCCTTTTTTTGGCTTCCATAGTTGAACGTAATCCGGACGGTAATGTTTCATGCCGGGGAAAATACCGGATCATGAAGCATTGTGACTGTTTTCCGCCACTTTTCCTTCTATGCCGGAAGTTTCAAGCATTGAAAGAAATGCCGGAAGCATCAAAACTATGGCAGGGGAAAGATCCGCGGCCGATGCATCCGGCATGACGAGCATCGTGAATACAAAGTAAAGAGGGATGAAGAGAAGCGAATATCTGCGAAACTTAGCAGACTTGCCGGAACCGGCGAATGCGGCAAGAAAAAGGATCAGCATCAGGGCAATGTACACAGGCACATTCACCGGCACGTTTTCCGTCACAGCAGGCTCGTTCCGAAGGCCGTAAATACTCTTAAGCAAAGAAGACTCAAACAGCCACACGCCAATGCTCAGCAGGATCACTGCCGCACCTTTGAAACTAAGTAACCTGTCTTCTGCAAAGAGAAGAAGTATGTAAAACAAAAGAAGCGCAAGGATCTGAGGCTGGTTAAGTCCTCCGAGTGCAATTACAAGGGGAAGAAGGAAGTCCTTCCTTATGGAGAATAACAGCATTCCCATTACAAAGAACACAAGATTGAAAATTGCCTGCTCCGTGTAGATGTCCTGAATAATGAGTGCAAGCAAAACCTGTGCGAACACAAGTCCGGTGATTGATATTACTTCCGTAAAGCTTGTCCGCAAATAGAGATACAGCAGTAGAAAGAATGATCCGAACAGTAGGAGCGATACCAGTTCAAATGAATAGAGTCTCAGTTTCTGATTGTTCATAACTACCGTTCCTGCCATTTTCTGTATTGCATAGCTTACAGCGGGCGCGAGCACACCGTACTGAAGCCGCGTTTCATTTGTGCCCGAAAGGATGCTCTGCTGAAGCGAGTAAATGTCATCAAGCCCGGGTTTGATGATCCTTCCGTCAACGATCAGGAATGAAATTGCTGTAAGGAAAAGCGCCATTATGAATCCCGGCCTCACGTCATTCCTCCTTCAGCATTGTCTGCGGAATTCGGATCTTTCTTTGCACTGGCCTGCTCCGTGTATTCTCCCGAGAGCACCTGCAGACTCATTGGAATCAATATGAGATATGCGGGGAGAAACTTTGCAAGCTGAGTTACAATTGCGAGGCAGAAGTAGATCACTGTGTACGGAATCAGCATTAACAGCCCGAATCTGAAGAACCTGCCGCTCCTGCGGAAAGCAGAGATGCTGAGAACGGCAAACACGAAGATCATTGCTGTCCACAGTTCGGCGGCGGATCTCCATGTGCTGATATTTGTGGATACATTGTGCTGTACTGTATAAACAGATTCTTTGAAGCCGAAGATCAGTCTTAATGACAAGTACCCTGCCGTCCACAACAATAATGACAGCAATGCCGTCCTGCGCGCGGCTCTGTCATTAAGCCTTCCTTCGGAATAAAGAAATGCGGCATAGAACATTAGCAGAAAGATGATCTGATCGCGGTTGAACACGCCTACAAGGAAGATCAGCGGAAGAAATTTCTCTTTGCCGCTGAAGATAAGGGACAGTCCTGCCAGGTAAAGCAGAAGCGTAATGTAGTCTCCTTCTTCCCAGATGCTTGTAATGCAAAGCGGTAAGAGTGCGGCAAACAATGCCATACCGAGTATGCATACATTTTTCGAGAAGAAATTGCGCAAATATCTGTACAGCAAAATGTAGATCCCCAGAAACACCGCAAAGTTCAGTATCTGATACGAGAGAGCATGAGTGAACTCTTCATTGCCGCTGAACGGAAGTATCACCGTCTGAAGGGTCTTTCCCAGCAGGGGCTTCATAACTCTGTACTGATACGGAGGTTCCATTGTGCCGCTCAGTATGGAAGACTGAATCTCCATTCTTTTCGGCACATCAGGAAGTATGGTCCTTTCGCTGATATTCAGATAGCTGATGATGGCCAGGATGAGTATCATTACTGACTGCGGTTCGGCCAACTTATTGATATTTCCTGTGGTCACGTATTAGTTCAATGTGTTAAACCTAATTTTGCGAAAGCATTTCACTAATGAAAGTCAGGTAATAGGAAGCCGGATAGAAACAAAGCCCGGAGAGAATGTCTCCGGGCTCTGTATGGTTTGTTAAATCTGCTGTTGTCTAGTATGAAGTAAGAGAGATGAATCTGTCCACACCGATCTTTGCAAGGCCAATGTGGCTCTTCTTTGGCACGCCGCCGTGCGGAGCAGGAGCTCCGCCGTTTGTATAGTGCTTGTAGTTGAAACCGTTGTAGTAAATATAGAACTCATTGCCAACGGTCACCGGTATGCCCGCTGTATAGATCATTTGGTCATCCCATTCTCCGAGCTCACCGTAATTCACAAGAGGTGTCAGATTTCCGCATCGCGTGAAGTTTATTCCGTCTCT
The DNA here is from genome assembly GCA_964615795.1 of uncultured Ignavibacteriaceae bacterium. GTDB lineage: Bacteria > Bacteroidota > Ignavibacteria > Tepidaquicellales > Tepidaquicellaceae > JADJAH01. The sequence continues at coordinate 2,297 of CAZTQR010000071.1, read as the reverse complement.
TGAAAACAGAAGTGCAAGATAAACGGTGTTGTCTGTTCTTGTGGGATTGACAGGGTTCTCTTCAAGCGCTGAATTGAGCTTAAGCACTCCTGCAATTCCCCAGTAAACGCTGTCTTTGTACATCACGGACATGTTATAGAATTGTGTTCCCTTAATGTCATAGGACTCAGCCTTCAGGATTGTGCCTGTATAGGTCCAGTTTATCCAGTCATTGCTGAGGTACCTGCCCACTTTCCGTATGCCGAGAGAATCACGGAAATATCCGAGATACTTTCCAAGCGACGGATTCCAGCCGCAGGAAGACAGATCTTCGCCGATATATCTGACCGGATTACCGGAGTACGGAATCCATACAAGCCCGTCGTAGGAAAATGAAACGTTGAGCCTGCTGTCTGCGCTGGTGGGGTGTGTGTTGTAAACTGACTTGTACCTTCGGGTTGAGTCGGTCTGATTGAAAGCGGAATCATCAACAACCGTATAGAGCCCTCCGGGATATGGAGCATCCGAAAGTATGTTGTTATCTGCACTGCCGTTGAACTTGAACAGTTCCACGACCGGACGTGTCCAGTTTATGCCGTCAACAGATTCATAATAGACCGGTACTCTGCCGTAATTATTCACGCACCTCAGCCACATTTTGTAAACCATCCTGTCCTGCTCCACGCTCTTGGAATAGCCGACATTGCTGTAAGTTGTGATAATGTAATTTCCTTCCCATGCGGCTGTTGGGGAAAGCACCGGTTCCGGATTCTTCACAGCCCTGTGCATCATTCTTATGATGCCGGAGGAATTTCTGAAAAGCAATGTGTCGGCAAAGAACTGCTTCGCCGTACCCGCCTTGTATCCCGCAACTCCGCTGTCAATGGGTTCAACCTGATCCCTGAACTGAATCGTGAACAGGTCGGCATTCTTCAGTCTCACTTTCAGAAAGACGGGTGTATTCGCGAGTTGTGAAACATCCGAACCGCTGGACCATACAACCCTGTGGCTGAAATTATCGCCTGTTATCTGGGGGCAATCGCTGAACGAGTATCCTTCAACGGCCTCGCCCGAAGAATTCTGGATTTCAAACTGAACAAAGCCACCCGGGCGCGTACGGAGATTTGCATGTAAACCGGACCCGGTGAAAGTGAATAGTTCCGACCTGATCTCGGGAACAGCAGTGCCTGTCAAAGCACGCCCAAGCCTCTCCATAAGCCGGTTCACCGCATTGTAATGTACGGCCGCCTGTGCAGGCGACAGGCTTTTGCCGATCGAGTACCCGCCAAGCCGTATGTTCATAAACTGGTTCATAGTGCCGCCGTTATTGAATGCACCGACGGTGAACCCGATGTTGGGTTTGTAATTTGCAGAGTAATTCTGAATTGTCGTCAGAAGATTGTTTCTGTAATAGACATCATTCAGTTGTGTATTGACCCTCTGAGTCGAAATGTAGCCAAGCAGTGACGGCAAAGGAGTGGATGATTCGGATGTGCTGTTCAGATTGAAATAGGAGCTTCCGTTGGTATATCTGGGGTATAAGTAAAATCCCACTCCGTCAAACCGGCAACCTGTCCGGCCTGTTTCAAAGCCCTCTGACATACTGTAAACTGTTATCCTGCAATCAGTAAGAGTGATGTCGGAATTCTGATACGGTATGATTCCTGTCTCAATGTATCTGTTGATCCCGTTTCCTTTCAGCCCGCTCAGCGCACCGGTTTCCGCGTATTCGCCTTCAGAGTAGTTCCTGTTGATATCCGCAGGAGCTCCGGAATAACCACTGCCTCCGTTTGTATTCCTGAACAGAGGCACGAACGCCGCCTGGAAACTTCCGCAGAACCAGTTCTCGCGCAAGATCAGATTTCGGATATTCAGTGAGTGCTCGTTCCAGCCCTTGATCTCTTTTACATAATCATCTACCGCAGATACTACGCTGTCAGATACACTTCCGCCTGCAGAATCAACTCTTGCAAGCCAGTCTGCAGTTTCAGGGTCAAGGTCTTGGGGATCATATTGGGGATTTGAAAACGCCGTTGCGGATAACAGGATCGGTACTACTGTAATGCTGAGAACATAAATGAAGCTTCTGATATTTCCCCCATTTTTTGATATTTCGAAATTTTTGGGGCGGACAATTATTAACAAGTTAGAGTACATATTCAAGTCATTACTATTGTCGAACAGTGGAAGTTCTGCAACCCTGTCATAATGTCTGGAATATTGTTAGGTTGAATTGCCTAACAGAATACACTATAAAAGTTCTTTCCGCTTTCTTTTGAACGACCAAAAGAAAGCTTGGCAAAGAAAAGTCGCCCGCT
>CAZTQR010000070.1:0-16737 GCA_964615795.1 uncultured Ignavibacteriaceae bacterium | reverse complement strand
GCTGTTCGTTGTAATTATCTCTTATGGAAGTCAAGCCAAGCAAAATCAATGAAACCAGCAGTATAAACTGTTTCATGATCTTAGAAATGTTTTGATTGATGCTTGTTCATAGCCGACCGTGAGAGATTAGCATCTGTTCAACAGGCGGCAAGGAACGAGCGGAATATTGCTTAAGTCTTCTTTTTGCCTCAATATTGTGAGGACTTTGGGTGTGGAAATGTGTGCGGATTCTATACCCTCTTGTAAAGCAGGTTTTGGGGTGATGCATAGAAAGCGTACAATCTCCCGTACCGCTTTCGTTATGTTAAAGTTTGTAAAAATACTTTTAACATTATATGCAATTTTCCGTACGGACGGCACAGGGATTGTATCAGGCAATGGCAGTAGTCAATAGCCGGTTAGAATTTTGCGATGAAGCCTGAATCAAAGAAGCTTATTCAGTGAACTTAAGGTTGATGAACGAAAATTATGCTGAGTGGCCTCAGAAATCTTTCGGTGCGGAGATGCATTTTGTCTGATCACTGTTTGAACTTCTATTCTTGATCTAATTTCCTTCATTCCTGACGGCGATCAGTTCTGCGGCTATGCTTACGGCAATCTCATCAGCAGTCCGGCTTCTGATGTTTATGCCGATTGGTGCGTGAAGTTTCCCGAAGTACTCCATTGCAAATCCCTGACTGTGAAATGCCTCCTTCATCTGCCTGATCTTTTCCTTGCTTCCAAGCATGCCAATGTAACGGAATCTCATTCCGTAAAGTGATCTCAGTATGATGTCATCCCACCTGTGCCCAAATGACACTATGATCACATAAATATTCTCACCTTCCGGAACGTATCTTGCACTGTCTTCAAAATTTATGAGTGTCTTTGTTTTTGCGAAGCTGTTTGCTTCCATAGTGTTGAGTCCGGGACGGTCATCGAACAAGTGTATCTCGAAGTCAAGCTTTGACAGAAGCTCAGACAAAGCAAGGCTCACATGCCCTGCACCGAATATGTAAGCTTTTGATTCCGGGCGTTTGGACTTAACATACCGCCATTCACTGTCACCTGCGATGAATTCACTATCTTCAGATCCGCATTCTGCCGCGTTGCTTATTCCTTTCTCATCGTAGCGGATGTAAGAGTCATGATCATTTACGATCTCTTCAGCGGTTGCGATGTCTGCCTTGTCCAGATAATAGAACGCAATTACCTGTTCACCACTGCATATCATACCGGATCTGTCCCTGGGCGCTTCGGTCATATGCACCTGCCGCTTTATGAACGGCGGAAAGCGGCCTTTCGCAAGCAATTCGCGTGAGTATTCTGCCAGCTTGTGCTCCATTACTCCGCCGCCTATTGTTCCCGCCAGTTCTTTTTCCGTGACAAGCATTTGAAATCCCTGCCTGCCCGGACTACTGCCCGTACTGCGTATCACAACCATCAGCACGGCGTTCATTCCTTCCTGCAATACTTTCAGAACATTCCTGTAAAATTTCAGAACCATTTTCCGCTCATTGAATAATATATTGCCATCAATCCGCTGAACACAGCGCTTGCCCAGAATCTGTATTTCAGCGGTATCCGGTTTTGTATCAGATAGTTGGCGCTCACGGAAACCGGTATGTTGAAAATGAATGACAATGTTGCTGTCTTAAGTACACCGACTGAGATCAGTGCCCACTCTCCGCTAAGCAGATATATGAAGCACAAGTGCCGCGCTATCCACAGGGGATTGAAATATGTCAGCGCCATCACTGTCTTTACCATTGTCTTCTTCATGCCGGAAACATCATTTGCCTTCTTCTCGATCCAGCGGAAGTAGTTCCTTATCTCATATGCATAAAGCGTTGAACCGATGGCAAACATTCCGATGCTCCTTGTCAGGCTTGCGTCACCCGAGATCAATGCGGCTATTGTATCGCCCGTCATGTATATGAGTCCGCCGATGAGATGCGAAGAATATGGAGGCCGGACGTCATTCATAAATTACTGCGTCCTGTTACTGTAAAGATCAAAAAGCACTTTCTCCGGAGTGTAGGGAACGCTTATCGCAGGCTCTGCGCCCCTGTTGAATGCCTGCACTGCTTTCCTTATTGCAAAGTAAGTTCCCAGAGCATACATGAGCGGCGGTTCTCCTACCGCCTTCGATTTGTAAATCGCATAGTCTGATCCCTCAGAATCAAGATGCCGGATCTCTATCTTTGCAGGGACAGAGTAAATATCGGGTATCTTGTAAGTTGATAACGCGCCTGTAAGAAGTTTTCCCTTTTCGCTGAATATAACTTCTTCCATTGTCATCCAGCCAATGCCCTGCACAACTCCGCCCTCTATCTGTCCGTGGTCAACGTCAATGTTCATGCTCATTCCGAAATCATGAACAATTTGTACGCTGTCAATTACATAAGTTCCCCTCATGCAATCCACGGTCGCCTCAATTATTGCAGTTCCGTAAACATGATATGCAAACGGATGCCCCTTTTCTTTGGTCCTGTTGAAGTGAATGCCGGGCGTGGCATAATGAGAGTGTTCGCTGAGCGGCACTCTGCGCTGTTGCGCCTGACTCACCAGTTCTTTCCATGAGATGCTCTCTTTGCCTGAGATGCAGGTTATTTTTTCATCTGCAAATACAACGTCTTCACAGCCAAGTATTTGCTTCGCTACTTCCGCAAGCCGTTCTCTGAGATTTGTACAAGCGATCTTCAGTGCTTTACCGTTCAGATCGGCTCCCGAGCTTGCGGCTGTGGGGGAAGTATTTGCAATTCTGAGCGTGTTTGTGCTTTCGATCTTCACTCTATCATAATTTATGCCGAACTCTGAACAAGCAACCTGTAAAAGTTTTGTATTTACTCCCTGGCCCATTTCAACCGCTCCGGTGCTTACAACCACGCTTCCGTCTTTGTAGATGTGCACCAGTGCGCGGGCGTGGTTCATCATAGTATTTGTAAATGAAATGCCGAAGCATATCGGTTGTACTGAAAAGCCCTTCTTGTAAAGGTCATGATGTTTGTTGAATTCAGTAACTCTTTCCTTCACTTCACACAGGCTGTAGCTCCTTTCGGCCTCTGCCCAGCTGTCTGCCGCATGTGCTCCCTGCATCACTTGTCCGTACGGCATTTCATCACCGTCCTTTATCAGGTTTGCTTTCTGAATTTCGTCCGGGTTCACGCCGGTCTCCTCAGCCGCCCTTGCAATTGCGGATTCGATCACAAACATACCCTGCGGGCCTCCGAACCCTCTGAATGCAGTGTTCGGCGGAAGGTTTGTCCTGCAGCTGTAAGCCGTTGCTGTAACGTTTGGAATGAAGTATGCATTGGTAGAATGAAACAATGTGCGTTCGAGAATTGGGGGTGAAAGGTCGGCGGATGCTCCCGCATTCTGATAATGCGTTACCTCATAGGCGATGATCTTCAGTTCTTTGCTGAGGCCGATCTTGAAATCCGAAGAGTAAGGATTGCGCTTGCCTGTCATCTTTATGTCATCCATTCTGTGAAGTATCAGCTTCACGGGCATTCCTGTTTTCATTGCCGCAAGGGCGGCCATCACTGCCCACGCTGTTGCCTGGTCTTCCTTTCCCCCGAATCCGCCGCCGATTCTGACCGTGTCTACTTCTATGCGGTGCATTTCAATTCCTAGAACTCGCGCAATTGCCCACTGCACTGCAGTCGGCGCCTGCGTTGATGATGCCACGAAAATACAGCCGTCTTCCTTCAGGTAAGCGTATGAGCCCTGTGTTTCCATGTAAATGTGTTCCTGACCGTTTATCTCAACAGTCCCGCTCACAATGTGGTCACACCGGCTCCACGCATCGTCCGTATTTCCGATTCTGAATGTTCTCGGAGGAACGATCAGCATGCCCTGTTTCATCGCCTGCCTGGGACAAGTAACCGGAATCAGCTCTTCATAAGAGTATTTGATCTCTCTCCGCGCAAGGCGGCAATCATGTTCAGTTACACCTATTATAATGCCTGCCGGCTGGCCGCAGTAATGAACTTCCTCTTCTGCAAACAGCGGCTCGTCAGGAACAGCAACGCCGATCTGATTTTCGCCGGGAATGTCCTTTGCAGTGAGTATGGAAACTATTCCCGGCATTGCTTTCGCGGATGAAAGGTCAAGCCCTGTGATCCTGGCATGCGCTGTGGGAAGATCGAACGGAAGAGCAAAAAGCGTTCCCCTGATCTCCTTTATATCGTCAACATAAACCGATCTTCCGCTTACATGATTTTTTGCATCAATGTTGATCATACCAAATCATTCATTTTGATCTTCTCAGGGAAAAGACTGAGAAAGTGGCAGTAGAACAACTGCCGTGCGAGCAGGCGCTTGTATCCGGAGGAACCGCGTGCATCGCTTATCGGTGAGATCTCTCCGGAGAGAATCTCAGATGCATTCTTCACAAGCCCGGCCGTAACCTTTTTGCCTGTAAGCACAGATGATGTATGCTTGAGGTAAAGCGGAACGGGGCTTACGCCGCCTGCGGAGCAACTTGCGGACATTATCAAATCCTTGTCAGCATGTATGCATATTGCAGTGTTGACGCTTGCGATGTCGAGATACTTTCGCTTGCTCACTTTTTCAAAGTTGAACAATGTACCGAAAGAAGGAATCCGGAATTCAACAGCCGCAATAATCTCTCCGTCCTTCTTATCCAGAGTCTTGTATCCTTTGTAGAAGTCTTTGAGCGGCAAACTCCTTACTGCGCCGGAATCATTCTTCAATTTGATGACCGCATCAAGAGCAAGAAGCATGATTGTAATGTCGCCGATAGGTGAGGCGTTAGCTATGTTTCCGGCTATTGTTGCAATGTTGCGTATCGGCGTTGAAGCGATCAGTTTTATGAAACTTCGCCAGCCCGGGATTGCATCAGTCAGCGCCGAATGTTCCATAAGCTCAGTCATCGTTACGGACGCTCCTATACTGCAGACTCCGCCTGAAATAGTGATGTCTCTGAGATCCTCATCATCTGCAAGATATCTGAAGTCTGTTCTGTAAGCGTCATCCGGTCTCTGCACATAAATATCTGTGCTTCCGCCAATCGGCACTGCACCGGATATTAATTCATTTTGGGGAAGTGATCTCAGTTTATCGCTTACGGTCAGAAAGTACTGAGGAAGGAACTCATTTTCAACGAGCCACTTGAGAGGATCTGCATGGTCCTTAGACTTAAGGCGTTCATAGATATCGGACACAGCTCTTTCTATTGACTTGTAACCGGTGCATCTGCAAATATTTCCGTCAACTGCGCTGACTGCATCTTCCGGGAATGATCTCTCGGAAGAGTTCATTGCAAACGCGCACAGTGAAGTTACAAAGCCGGGAGTGCAGAATCCGCACTGAGTGCCCGAGTGATTCACAAGAGCTCTTTGCACAACGTTGAGTCCTTCGAGATTCAGTCCTTCAACAGTCACAACGTGCTTGCCGCTGACATTGGCGATCGGAGTGAGGCATGATGTTACGCATTTGTATTTCACATCATCACCGTTGAGCGTGCCGACAAGTACAGTGCATGCTCCGCAGTCTCCTTCGCGGCAACCAATCTTGGTTCCGCGCAGGTCCGCTTCGTATCTGATGAAGTCGAGCAAAGTGGTGGCAGGCGAAAGCGGTGTGTTTACTATCCGGTCGTTCAGAAGAAAGCTTATCATCTTGACGTGCAGTACAATTTGTTAAGTTCCCTGCGCTCAGTCATGTAGCTCTATGCCGGTACTATCCGCGCATGAGACCGTAGGTTGTGTGAATCAAATTGTTATGTTTGTCCGAAACATTCAAATGCAAAAGAAATGCGTTCGGGAGAGGGAGATTTGCAGTATCTTCCCCTCACCCTACCCTAGAATAAATCTGACACAACTTTAGAATTTTGCAAGTACTCTCCCCCTCCCCGGAGGCCTGCCCGACATTTTGACAGAAATTCTTTGTAAGCAAAACCGCAGGCGGGGCGGCAGGGGGTGGGTATGTTGCAATGCAGGACTAACTGTTTGACTGGGATCCATTCTGAAATGCTTTCCGTAACACCGCTTAATTTCGCAATCACTTCTTCGGCATGGATTCTGGCAAACTTGTTCACTCACCAGTCCTTCGGCTTCATCTCATGTAACTGTGCAATTGAGTTGGGCTTTTCTTAGTGAATTCAGGATGTTGGAATTGTTCATACGGACCCACCCCCCGGCCCCCCGCCTGCGGAATTACAGACAAAGGCATCTGTGTGTATGTCGGGCAGGCCTGCCCGTCAATACTGTGACAAATTGAGACGGCACAATAGCGAGCAATCTGGAATTTGCATAAAGCACTTCGAACGGCAGACGGGCCTCTGCTGGAGGGGGAGTTCGGTTACCCACCGCACGTCCTCCTTCAGGAGGGGGAGCGATTGAACGGTTGGGCAGGAAGATCGGATGATATCTGACAATAACTTACAAAAGTGCCGGAAAATAAAAACAGCCGGACATTTGCCCGGCTGTTATGGTTTTGAAAAGTATATAAGCAGTGTCATTGAGTGTTTGCCGTTTGAGCTTCATCCGGTAACTTTTTCTTTCTGATGCCTCTGTCCCAGATTGAACGGGATGATTTGTAACCGTTGTAAAGATTGGTATCTGACACTCTGAAATGTTCCATCAGCTTGTCAAGCGATCTCAGGGTTTCGTCCGCATCCCTGAATGCCTGAGCGATTGCGCTGTTGGCGGATTTTCTTCGCGCGGTTGATGATTCCTTCTTGCCGATCGTCTCAAAGTAGCGGGTGATGTTTGCCGTATGCTCTCCGAGAGTTGATTCGCTGATGCCGTAAGGAGCAAGTGATCCGAGATTATTTCTGACATCTTCCTTCAGAGTGTTAAGGAAGATAACGAGGTTCACGTCGCGCCATTTAGCCACGTCCGAAGGAGTGACATCATAGAGCTGTGTAAATTCTGTGTTTGATGTTTTCATGCCGAAGTCATAAAGCGCTGCGGAAAGCTTCAGGCATGCGCGCTCGGCATTCTTTCTTGCATTCAGCTTCTCAAGGCCGGATATGCCCGTTACATGAAGCTGAAATTCATTGCTTGTTGAGATGGTTTCCTGAGCCCGGCTCAGTTCGCCGATCTTTTCACTGATCACGGGAAGCTCCGGCCATTCAGTCCGGCTTTCATTGAGGTAGGCCTGAACTGCGTAAATCATTCTGAGCTTGTTGTACTGTCGCTTGTTCATGATTTCCTCCGTTTTTGCGGCAGTGCCGCTTTTGGTTTATGGATGTTGTTTAAGCTGTGAGGTCCGCGGCCGTCACATATTCCCTTCTTTGATCAGTTTTTAATGAACGAAAGTTCATTCTCCCGGCTGTGTACCTTCATTGCGCCGATGTAAATCAGTTCCGTACCTCTGCGCACATCCGATGCATCGTTATCAGGCGCAATTCACGAATTGATTGCCTTCATCGCTTCACTCTCCGCCTGTTTCCGCCTGTATTGAAGAGCTGAACTGCTTCATTAGAGAGCCGTGCGGCAGTTAATAATCTTATCCGGCACGTCTTCCTGATCGGCCAACCGGGTTCTTCCTTTATCAGAGCCACAGAGTCAGACTCATGATCCGCAATATTCAACCTCCGCAGGTTTCAATACAGTTCCCGGGGGGCGGCCAAGTTATATTGCGCGTGTGCGGATGAATTCCGGTTCAGTGCAAGACTCCGATTCGCCAATGCGCTGTATCAAATACATTATGCAAAGATTGAATTCAGAGATGTACTGAGGTATTTCCCGGATGTATGGGAGCATTTTCCAATTGCGCGCACTGAGATGCGGAATGCGAGTATTTATTGAATAGATTTACCTAAGCGAAGAGTGCAGGATTGTGTACATTTGGGCGATGCTGATTTGCCAGGATGCTTACCGACGGGAATTGTTGATTAAGGAAGGGCTATCACGCGGAGATCTTTCCTGTAATTACGAGTTTCGAATCCACTTCAGAAGAGTGCAGTGAGTACTTCTGCTAATGGATTTATTTTATGACACGGGACGTCCACTGCTTTAATAAGAATGCGTCACTTGCCCATAACTGTGTATCTTCATAACTCATGAGTTCTTTTATGACTCACTATTTCATTTACGGTCTGTAGCGAATTACTTTCCTCCAGCTAGGATTTTTGGATTGCAGGATCCGGATGGGTGTTGTTGTTGGAGACCAAAGAGTCTTCTTTGTTGTTCCGAAGAGCTAAGAGACCACCTCAGACTTTACTGAACTCCAAAAACGGCAGAAATTTTCCGACTTTCCTGTCGCAGAGTCGCTGTATGAATAATGATGAGCTTTGGAAAGTAAATTGTGCGGGTGGATAAGCTTGGGTCGGAGACTCATTCCTATATTAGATTGGTCACTAATTCTTGAATCAAATGCACTTTTTCGAAATCAAGACAAATAGTTCTCAATTCTCTTGTTCCTGTAGTCACCTGCAAGGATAATCAATTCTTCCATAATCAAGTTGACAAAACTGGCTACATTGGCAATATAATCACCAAATTTCACGTTCTCCAAATCCTCATACATTGAATCTTCGTTTCTGGAATCATACATATAGCTTAAGAACTTCGAGATGGTTGGATCAATCTCTTCATAAGCCTCTTTGATTAATTGCATCATTGTATGCTCGTATGCATACCAGTATATCCAATAATCACCTTGCACCTGAACACAAATCTCATCCCAAACATTGGCAAGGCCTATGCCTTCACTTTGCATATATCTCTCCTTAAGACCTTGTAAGGTTCTTATCAATTTATTGCATACTTTTCTAAGATGAAAGTCTTCCATACCTAATAGTACAGAATACTCAGACATGACTTACGCTTTAGTTTGTTTTTCAGTTGGTATTACGATAGAATTCTTTCCAACTTCATTTTCCACTTCTCCCAATCCGGCATTTCCTTTTTCTGAAGCTCGTAAAATTTTCTTGTGTGACCATAATGTACCAAATGACACATCTCGTGGATCATAACATATTCTATGCTTCCTTTTGGAGCCTTTATTAATTCGGGATTCAAAATGATTTTTCCTTTTGGAGTGCAGCTTCCCCATCTCTTTGGCATTACTTTGAGCGCAATATGAGAGGGTTCAACTTTGTATTTTCGAAATCGTCTTATTATTGGATTCATAATTTCACTGAACTTCTTCTCAGCTCTTGATCTGTACCATTTGGATAAGACTTCTTTTGAAGTTGAGTTGCCATTTACAGTTACTTGAATTTCACCATTCTTCAATATCACCGAGTTCAGGGAGCCCTTTTTTACGATCAGTTTGTAACTTCTTCCGAGATATAAGTGTGTTTCTCCACTAATGTATTTTCTTGACTTGGTTCTTGGTTGAAATGCTTCGAAATTATTCCTTTGCTTTGCTATCCATATTGCTTTCTTCCTCACAATATCTTTGATCTTCTCCGCACTTATACTTTCCGGTGCTCTGACCACAATTTCCATTTCCGGAGTAACAGAGATCCCAAGCGTCTTTCGTGCAGAATAAACAATTCTGTAATCAATCTGCTCAGTGCCGAACCTTATCGAGTCTGTTATCATTTGCATCTGATTTTTGCAATGTCAACAATAGCCTCTGCAATTTCGTCGATTTCATCGTAAGTCATATCCAATTCATGTTTGTCTTTGATCTCATCGATAATGTAATCACCAATCAGATGCATCATCTTTTTGGGGATATCTGGTTTTATAGTCCAATCTACTACAATGAGACTTTTTATTATTTCATCAGATGAGAGCGCAATCTCAGCGGATAGAGTCTTAGCAATTGCGTCATCCTGAATCTTCTCAAGCAGCGATTCCTTTGCAATACCGTAAAATGCCTTTGCCGTATCTTTGTTCTGAAGTTGTTCAGGCACTTCAGAATCTGTATGTGAAATTACTTTCTCCATTATATCCTTTACGGAATTGTGATACTCAATTTCAGTAATTCTGTCCTCAGTGTATTCTTTGATAGCTTCTTTCAGAAGTTCAGAGAACTTTTTATAGAAGGCAGGGTCCTCTTCAATCTTCTCTGAAATGTGTTTAGCTGTCCTTGAAGCAATGGTATCAGCTTTGGCAGATAATCCTACAACTTCCTCAACTTCCTTACTGAAAACTTCAGCGTCAAATATGTTCACTAACTTTGATATTGGCTTAAGATCCTGCGTAGGTATGTGAGTATCAATCAATTTTTGAATCTGACCTTCATATTGCTTGTAGTCAATTGCATCAGAATATCTTTGAATTACAGCAGCTCTGAGATTGACAAAAAAAGCCAAATCTTCTTTATATCTTCTGATGTCATTTTCATCAGACGTCTCATGAAAACGGATTGAAGACAATGCCGTCTTGAGTATTCTTGCGTAAGCAGCAAGTTTATCGTAAAATCCTAATCTTATGCTTTCGTCTCTTAGAAGCTGCTGAAATGCTTCTGCATCTTTTTTGTTTTGTATTGTCTTGAATACATCCCAAAGTTCGGAATGTTTCTGAGGAAGCTTCTTAATTTCTTCAATAATATCGGTAAATGTTCCTTGTAGATCTTCTTGATCAAAATCTTCAAACGAAGAGTACGTTTTCATTGCTTCATCCAAAGCGCCGAGAACTCCGTAGTAGTCAATGATATAACCATAATCTTTATCAGGATAGATGCGGTTCACTCTCGCAATTGCCTGTAGAAGTGAATGTCCTTTTAGATTTCTTGTAAGATACAGGACGGTATTCTTTGGTTCGTCAAATCCTGTGAGAAGTTTGTCAACAACAATAATTATCTCAGGATGATTTTGATTTTTGAATCTGCTAATTATATTCTTCTCGTACTTTGAAGAGTTACCGTGTTCATCCATCATTTTTTTCCAGAAGGCTTTTACTCGGTCAGATTCAACTGCGCCATACGCGCTTTCCTCACCCTCGCGATCGTCAGGAGGCGATATCAGAACTTCTGACGAAACCACTCCAATATCATCAAGGAACATTTTGTATCTGACTGCTGCATCTTTGGACTGACATACCAATTGTCCTTTGAAATCGGTCTTCCCCTGGAAATTATCCCTGAAATGATTGCTTATGTCCCAGCACACAGCGTAAATCTTTTGCTCTGCAACATTGAGCTGGTCTGCTCTGCTGAATTTTTTCTTCAGATCGGAAATCTGAAGATCGTTAAGAGGTTTACAAATCATATCAAAGAACTTGTCAAGCGGCTTCTCAACAACATCCTGAAATGCATGTCTGGCTTCATACAGCAAGGGCACCACTGCTTTATCTTTCACCGCTCTGTCAACTGTGTAGTTGTCAATCAGTTTGCCAAACTTGGCAAGTGTATTCTTGTCTTTCCTGAATAACGGAGTGCCGGTAAATGCAATGAAGCAAGCATTGGGCAAAGTCTTGAGCATGCTTATGTTGAAACTCCCGTATTGTGTCCTGTGGCCCTCATCAACAAGTACAAATATGTTAGGATCTGTGAGCTTATCCGGGAGTTTTTTAACTGCAGTTTCGAATTTGTTGATCACTGTTGTAACAACAGCATCTCTTTTACTTTGTAAGAGCTCAATCAGCTTTGAACCGGTTGTGGCATTTTCAACCGACATTCCACACTTTCGGAATGTTCCTGTGATCTGCTCGTCAAGGTCAACACGATCTGTTACAAGTATTATTTTAGGATTCAAAATGGATTTTTCCAGCGCTATTGCCTGTGCAAGCATAACCATCGTGAGAGATTTCCCGCTTCCCTGAGTATGCCAGATAACGCCTCCCATTCTCTTCTCATGTTTTAGAGTTCTTATCTGTTCCATCGCCTTCTTCACAGCAAAGTATTGCTGATACCTTGCAATTTTCTTCTCACCGTTATCGAAGATGATGAAGTTGAATGCGAAGTCCATCAGTCTTTTGGGGCTGCATAGTCCGTACAGATATACGTCTTGCATAACAGGCTGAAGTTCAACAGATTCCAGTTCATCAAAATATCTCTTCACATACCTGAAGCGATCATCAAAAAGTCTGTTCTTTTCAGTTTCAACGAGTTTGCTATTCTTGAGATTGTGAAGACAGGTTCTGTATTCCTTGTCATTTCGGTTTCTATCATCAGGAGTATCTCCATCAAACTTTTCTTCCCAATTTGCCCAAAATTTATCCTGAGTTCCGTTAGTAGCATAACGGCCTTCATTTGTTGAGATGCTGAGCAATATCTGAGAATATGCATAGAGATTTCTTATACCGTCTTCCTGTTGATTACGCAAATGCTGCGAGACAGCTTGCTTGATTGGATCTTTCATATCGGGCCTTTTGCATTCAATTATGCAAAGCGGAATACCATTAACAAAGAGTACAATATCCGGCCTGTAATGGTCCTTGCTCTGACTTCTCATCACACTAAACTCTTCCGTGACATGAAATACATTATTCTCCGGATTCTTCCAATCAATATATTGCAGTGTAAAGCTCTTTTTATCTCCGTCAATGTTCTGCTCGAGAGCTTTGCCAAGCGTGATCAAGTTATAAGCATATTCACATGCGGCAATGTATCCTTCATTCATTGGAAGATCTTTCAATGCCTGAATACCGGATTCTATGTTGGAGTCAGAGAAGTAGGAAGTTTTCGTTGAAGATACTTTAATGCTGTTAATTTCTCTCAATTGTTTTCGGAGAACATTCTCAAGTATAACGTTTGAGGTCTTTCCGGCGCGCAGATCAAGCGCCTCTTCCTGAGAAAGATACTTGAAACCCAGCTTCATTAGCATTTCCAAAGCCGGAATTTGGCTAATATGGTCTTCTTTAAAACTCGGAGTATTCATTCCAGTTTGTAAAATATGAGGTTTGAGCAAGGACAATTTTCATCTTTCAAAGTTAACGTTTTTTATTCATGATGCTGTTCTCGTGTGTAGTTTTGCAAGTTTTCTTCCCATGAAGGGAAATTTTGCTGAATTTTTCAACATTTTCATTTTGTAGAGCCAATACTTGCATTTTAATGCCTTTACATTTTGCCATGTTCATGTAAAGAAAAGTGCCATTTTCTTTACATGTATTGCAAACATGTCAAGACTTTTGATGTTTTCATATCATATTAAAGATCATGTGCTTACGTTGGCAAGGAGCTTAAACAACTCATGGTTAACGTAGTAATTATCTTTTCCCAGCTTGTGTTTAGTAACGAGTTTTATTGCTATGAGCTCTTCAAGATATTTCATGGCAGTTGGCCTGCTAACTCCCAAATCTGCCATTACAAAATCAATTTTTGTATAAGGGTGCCTGAAAAGATTGTTCAGCAAGTCCTGGCTGTATATTTTGGGTAAATCACGTCTTAGCTTAAGCTTATGGTTTTGCATAATGAGCTTAATTCCCTCAATGATTTGTAAAGTTTGGAGGGATGTTTTCTCAACTGCTTCCAGCATGAACAGTGTCCATTCTTCCCAAGCATTATCTGTTCTAACTTTTTGCAGGAGGCGGTAATAGTCGCTCTTATTCTGATTGATATACCTGCTGAGATAAAGAACCGGCAGATTCAGAAGCCCTTCTTTTACCAGATACAGAATATTAATGATCCTTCCCGTCCTTCCGTTGCCGTCATAAAACGGGTGGATGCTCTCAAACTGATGATGAATGACAGCCATCTTTACCAAAGGGTCCCAATCGCTGAGTTTATTGTCATTCATAAATTGCTCAAGGTTTTTCATGTGGGCAACAATTTCATCATTCGTTTGAGGCGGTTTGTACACAACTTCACCTGACTGTTCATTCTTAAGTACCGTGCCGGCCTGTGACCGGAAGCCAGCCTCATTTTCTACCAGCATTTTCTGTATCTTCATTATGTGATTACCCGAGAGAAAACCGTTTTGCTTTACTGTTTTAAAGCCCCATTGCAGCGCGCCGGCATAGTTATGAACTTCCTTCGAAGCGGCAGACTTGAACTGCTTCTTAAGATAATCCGACTGAAACAGCTCATCATTTGTAGTGATGATATTCTCGATAGCCGAGCTGTCTTTTGCTTCCTGAAGCGAGAGCGTGCTGATGAGTATGCTTTGATTGGGTATGCTTGTGGCAGCTCCTTTCATTTCAGCAAGGGCGCTCCGCGCCGATGCAGTCTTTTTCAAAACTGCTTTGGTTTCAATTTCCATATCAAGCGGAAGCTTTGGAATTCTGTAATTCATCTTCTTCTTTGTTTAAAAGATTCTTTCAGCGCTTGCTTAAACTGTTTTTGCTTAAAAGTACTCTGTCCATTGCATCAACTCAACTCACCTTCCCCTGACGGGCATTACAGGAGACAGAGGTTCCTCAACTCAAGTTGTGCCGATCAGCGTGCGATGAGTGAAGAAGCTACTAAAAACCAGGTTGCAAAAAAATCACACTCAATGTATATTAGTCCGGCCTGTATTGCATGAAGGTCGGCTTCACGCCGTCGAAAGGAAACTTTCTTAGTGCAATTTCGGGCTTTTTTTAATTTTATCTTACTACTTCTCCTGAGACTGCTTTAGGCAAGTCAGTTAAGAAAATCCTTGATATCTTCAAGTTTCGTATCGCTGAACCATTTCTCTACCGGCACGAGTCTTCTACATTTCAACAGGTCATCATATCTTTGCCAAATAGCGCTGCGGGATTTCTTAATTGACTCAGGAGTCTTGTGAAGCAAGATGAGCTTGTTCTTTTCTGAAGAAGACATCCAACGTATCAAAGTGTCACTTACATATTTGTCATTCCACCCGAATCCCGACAAGATAATCCGATTTGTTTCGTCGAGTGATTCTAAGAAGCAAGAATACATTGAACCGGTAATTCCATGTTCATACCTATAGACTTTGGTATCAGTACCGGTTGCAAAATTTGGATATGATTCGGTTGGCATATCCAAAGCGAGTCCATGTCTGTCTTTGAGCGAGAGAGGGTCGCTTCCACAGCATATTTTCACATCAACTTGATGTAATTCATTACTGCCCATTTTATTTATTCGTATTTCATACCAATCGATAGATCCGTGAAGTTTTAACAATCTAATCCTGCTTTGCCGTGATTTCAGAATTTGTTGATTGAACCACTTTACATCGCCATCAGGATTAGAGAATCCGTCATTAAAGGAAATCCCATTCTTTAAAAGACACCTTTCAATCAGCAGGTCATGATTCAGGGTGATTATGTCTACACTATTAAAATAGTCTCCCTTGCAGATTTCATTCAGAAGATCAAATCCAACAGGATCATTCGATGTGTTCAGCCAATGAAATACAACAGATTGAATCAGATCTTTGCAAATCTGGAGATAGTTTAAATACTTACTCCTGTCAATTTGAGCTGAATTTGAAAAGTCAATATCTGTGTAGGTTCTAATGTATTCAAATTCTTCAGTTGCGGGATGGGAAGAACGCAGAATTCTTTGCATCTTTCTGAGTACATCCATGATATCTTCATAGTTTACGGAAGCGAGTCTTTCATAATTGCAATTAGTGTAGATTTTCTCTCTGATCTTTTCCAAGAACTCTGCAGTTTTGTCGGCAGAATATTCGCTTCTGCGTTGTTCGTCAGGGTGAGGACCAAACTGGAATAGACCGTATGAATTGTTATGCCAATCAATTTCAAAGATTGAATTGGTGATTTTCTTCGCATCCGGCAAACCACTCAATTTCGAAACTCCCGAACCCAAGAACAAATTAATTTTATTGCTTTGATTGTTCATACTTTTAACCTCCTTATCCCCGTAAGAAGAATTTGCATCAGCCCCTTCTTCTGCTCCTTAAGTTTTTCGCACTTTGCTTTCAGCATTTGGATTTCCTTATCCGCAGCTTGAAGGACGCGGGCAATGGCGGTTTGTTCTTCAATAGTTGGAGGTAAAGCAACTTTTCTTCTTTTGAATAAATTAAAATCAAATATTGACTTTTCAATATGAACGCCATCTGAATCAATATTGGCAAAATGCGATAGTATAGGTAGCTGACAAAACCATTTCCAAAAGTCAGGCAAGAGTAAAGATTTATTTTTAATAATTAGACAATCATATTCATCTGAAACCTTTGTGTGGTTAAAAACTGGATCAATTATCGCCCATGCACCATGTGAAACCTGACGTTTTGATATTACAAAGTCATTTTCAATAACTTCTTTTAATTTTTTAACTCCTATTTGATTGCCAAACAATGGTACTCTCAAAAACACCCCACCATTTCTTCGCCTAATACTTATTAGGCTATATAACTCTTCCTCATTCCATTGAACATACCTTTTTTCCGGTTTGAATAAATGTAGAATTCTAGTTTCAATCCAAACCCTACTAAACCCTTTCAACCTCATCTTCCCCGTAAGCAATTTCTGCATCAGCCATTTCTTGCGGAGTTCTTTCTGAGCTATGAGCTCGTTGGTTTTGCTTATTGCTTCATCCCATGTGCTTAGGCAAGCTGCAATGGCGCGCTGTTCTGGGAGGGGCGGGAGCGGAATCATAAGCTTAGCCAAGTCTTTGGGATAAATGTGAACAACTGAATGACCTTGACCAAGTCTTCTCTTTTGCTTTCTCACAAAGTCTGACTCCAATAAGTAAGAAAGACTTTCCGGATACACTTGATTATATGGTGTAAATATTATGACATCTCCTCCTGCAAAAGCTCTTTCCATACTTATGTAAGTTGCTGCCTTGCCAATCTCTTCTATGGTCTCACCAGATCCTGCAAACAATACATCACCTTTCTTAATGTGCTGACTTTGCTTTGAGATCTTCTTATCAACGAACTTATTCACCTTATCAATAAAGAAGTCATAAGTAGTGTACAAGTCGCCATATAGGATGCAGCGAAATCCGATTTCTCTTAGATCTTCCTTTGATATA
>CAZTQR010000069.1:0-17574 GCA_964615795.1 uncultured Ignavibacteriaceae bacterium | reverse complement strand
CGTACTCACTGCAGGAAACAGCACTGTAAAGAACCGCATGGCGCTGGTGAAGTGAGTAATTACTGCCTCCGTATTACATTATTTGTTCTGATCTGATTCGCTTTGGATCAGCGCTGAGATTTTCTGCTGATCAGATCATACCGCATTGCGGTATCTTCGACTATGCACTTACACTTTCATTCATATTTCTCTAAATTGACTTGTTAAACAATAGTCAATTGACCAAAACTGAGAAATCATATGACCTGATCGTCATAGGTTCGGGACCGGCGGGAGAAAAGGCCGCAGTTAAAGCGGCATATTTCGGAAAGAAAGTCGCTCTCATTGAAAAATCGAAGAAATACGGCGGCGCCGGTGTGCAGACAGGCACGCTTCCTTCAAAGACGCTCAAAGAAACTGCACTGTATTTCTCCAGGGTATATGAGAAGCAGATCTTCGAGGAATCAGACAATAACCTCCGTAAGACCCGGTACCAGAGCTTCACTTACAGAAGAGATATTGCAAGAACCGATATGGAACAGGAAGTGAGCAATAATCTTCTCCGCCATAATGTTGACACTTACAGCGGAACTGCATCATTTGCTGACGATCACAGAATTACGATCAGGGACGAAGATAAGACGGTCACGATCATGGGAGCCAACATACTAATTGCCACAGGCTCGTATCCGGTAAACCCGAAGGACATTCCGTTCGACGGCAAGAGAGTTCATGATTCCGACACGATACTGAACATTCAGAGATTTCCCAGATCACTTTGCGTGATCGGCGCAGGAGTCATCGGATGCGAATACACGACCATCTATGCGGCAATGGGAGTAAAAGTCTATCTTATAAACAACCGCGACAAGATCCTCCCCTTTCTTGATAAGGATATAGCAGATTCGCTGGTTGCGCGGATGAAGGACATGGGGATCGAGATACTCTTCAATACGTCGATCGTAACTTATGACGTTCCAAAGAAGTCATCAGAAGACATCCTGCTTTCTTTGCGAGACGGGAGCGAGCTCTCTGCTGACATGGTCCTTTATGCGGCGGGAAGAAGCGGCAACATCAGCGAACTTAAATGCGAAAACGCCGGCGTTGAGACAGGAGACAGAGAGACTGTCATCGTTGACGAAAGTTACAGGACAAATGTTCCTCACATTTTCGCGGCAGGCGACGTTATCGGTTTCCCGGCTCTTGCCAGCACAAGCATGGATCAGGGAAGGGCTGCAATTGCACACATGTTCAATACTCAGGATATGGATTCGGTGCCGAAGGTATTTCCATACGGCATATACACAGTGCCTGAAGTTTCAATGGTGGGAATGACAGAGCAGGAGGCAGTTTCAAAAGGCATATCCTACAATACAGGCATAAGCCGCGTGTGCGACATTGCAAGAGGAAAGATAATGGGATCTCCGGACGACGGTTACCTGAAGCTCGTCTTTGACAATGAATCCAAAGTAATACTTGGCGTGCACATCATCGGAAGAATCGCAACAGAGCTCATTCACTACGGCATGACGCTTGTGCAGGATTCAAAAACTCTTGATCAGGTCATTGCAACTGTCTTTAATTATCCGACCTTTCACGATCTCTACAAATACGCCGCGTATGACGGGCTTGGAAACAGAAGCGGCAAGAACATCAAGAATCCGGGCGGAGTAAGGAACTGATTCACATTCCGTTTGTCAAAGCAACAAGAGTATGCAAAATTCAAAGACGCGTCAGTATGTTTGCACCTCACAGAACTTAGCATACATATTTACACACAGCCGTACCGCTGTTTTCAATTCTAACTCAGGCTAATTTTAACTAACTTGCCCCGTCATAATTAACGTACTGAATCAGTCTCATTGAAGAAGATCATATCCGTTGTCGGGGCCAGGCCGAACTTCATGAAAATGGCTCCGATCCACAACCGGCTCCTCAGGCACAAAAAAAAGATCACACACAGGATAGTCCACACCGGCCAGCATTACGACAGCAAGATGTCCGGCATTTTCTTTAAGGAGCTCGGACTTCCAAAACCTCACATATATCTCGGAATCGGTTCAAGATCGCATGCAGAACAAAAAGCGCTAGTCATGATAGAGCTGGAGAAAGTGATACGCAGGGAAAGGCCAGACATGGTGCTGGTTTACGGCGATGTCAATTCGACATCTGCGGCATCACTTGTTTGCAGCAAGCAGACCGATTCTGACATACCTGCAATTCCGATAGCACACATTGAAGCCGGGCTGAGAAGCTTTGACAGAAACATGCCTGAAGAGATCAACAGGATAGTAACGGATGCGTTGTCTGATTTTCTGTTTGTTACAGAGCCGAGCGGAGTAAGGAATCTTCAGAGGGAAGGCGTACCGGATAAGAAGATATTCTTCGCAGGCAATACAATGATAGATTCCCTGATCAGACTGATGCCCGTTATCAGAAAGTCAAAGATACTTTCGGATCTCTGCATTACCGAGTCGAATTACGCCGTCGTTACGCTTCACAGGCCTTCAAATGTTGATGACAAAGGCAACCTTTCAAAGATCATAAGCATAATTGATTCCGTGAGCCGCACTTTCCCGGAGACCGACATAGTTTTTCCGATTCACCCGAGGACTTCAAAAATGCTGGAGAAGTTTCATCTCATGAATACTCTGATGGAGACCCGCAATCTCATTCTAAGCGAACCTTTGGGATATATAGACTTCATGAGGCTTGTAACGAGCGCCGGGTTCATCCTCACAGACTCCGGCGGAATTCAGGAGGAGACAACTTATCTCCGGATACCCTGCATTACACTGCGTGAAAATACCGAACGCCCTGTAACTTCCGAGCTTGGCACCAATACTGTAACAGGATTGAACGAAACTGCCGTGAAGAAGGCGCTGAGACTGATAAAGCTCGGGAAATACAAGTCCGGCAAGATACCTAAATACTGGGACGGCCGCGCGGCTGAGAGAATTGTAAAAGTGCTTCTTGAAAAGATCTAAGCTGATCAGGAGCAAACTGGGAATTACAGCGGACCGGCTTGCAGGACTATACGGAATACCAAGGCCAAGACGCCCTGAGCCTTCAAAGATACTTGACGTGCTGATCGCAACGAAGCTGTCACAGAACACGACCGATAGGTCTTCGTATAAAGCTTTCACTCAGTTGAGATCGTTAGGCAGTTGGGAAGAGATAGCCCGGGCAAAAGAGACCGACATCAGGCAGTGCATAAAGGTATGCGGGCTTGCCAACACAAAGGCAAAGGACATAAAGATAATGCTCGGCGAATTGCTGGCTAAGTTCGGTACGCTTGACCTGCGTTTCATGAAGGACTTTGACAATGAGACGGTAAACAAGGAACTGCTTTCGCTGAGAGGCATCGGAGTTAAGACTGCGTCGTGCGTTCTGGTGTTTGCTCTCGGCAGGGATGTCTTTCCTGTTGATACGCATGTGCACAGAGTGCTGAACCGGCTGGGAATTGTAAAGACCGCAACTGCGGAGAAGACTTTCACTGAGGTCAGTGAGATCATTCCCGAAGGAAGAAGGTATGAGCTGCATACGAATCTGATCAAGTTCGGGAGAAATATCTGCAGGGCGGTGAACCCTCATTGCTCTGCATGCGGCCTTTACGAGATCTGTACATTCAAGGAACGGAAGAAGAGAAAGACCGTGAAGTCAGCATCATCAATTGAAAACAACTTCCTGATACTCGAAGAGATTTGAGCACGGATAAATCAAGAATAAAGAACATACTGGTAATTAAATTCGGAGGCATCGGCGACATCCTTCTCACCACGCCGGTATTCCCGAACTTACGCGCATTCTTCCCGGATGCGGTAATAAATGTACTCACTCTGCGAAACGCCCGCGACATACTCATTGACAATCCTTACATAACAAGGGCATTCACATATGACCCCAATGAAGACAAGTCGTGGTGCCTGATAAAGAACATCCGCAAGCAGAAGTATGACCTGATAATTGACCTTTACGGAAATCCCCGCACCGCGCTCATTACTTTCATCAGCGGTGCAAAGTACAGGTTCGGATTCAAATTCCGGGGGCGCAACTACGCATACAACAGAAGCGCAATGGGCCGCGGCGGTATTGTTCACAATGTGGAATTCAATCTGGATGCGCTCAGAGCACTCGACATTCCCATTGTTTCAAGAGATCTCTTTCTTCCCCTGAATATTGTTCATCGTGAATTCGCTGACTCATTCATTAGGACTTCGGGGCTTGAGGGAAAAAAGATCATAGGCATATCAAAGACAGGCGGGTGGGAATCGAAACGTTACAAGTCAAATGACTACATTGAATTAATTGACAAACTGAACTCCATCTATGATGCAAACTTCATTCTCTTCTGGGGCACAAGAAAGGAGAAAGAGGATTGTGAATTTATTGCGAAGAGCATAAAGGCGGGCAATGCATTTGTAATCCCGGACAGCCCCATCAAATATCTCGGAGCGCTGATTCAGAAGTGTTCGCTGGTTATAGGCAATGATTCGGGGCCTCTGCATATTGCAGTCGCCGTCGGTACTCCGACGCTCGGCATATACGGACCCACTAATCCCAAACTGCAGGGGCCTTTCGGCGAAAAAAACCTCTCTGTAGTGAAGCAAGATCTGAACTGTCTTTACTGCAATCTTCTCGATTGCGATATTGGAAACATTTGCATGACTGAATTGTCAAAAGACAAGATCATTGAGAAGGTCAAAGAGCTGATCAATCTGAACGGCATTGAATTGAAGCTCAGAAACTGAAGCAATCCGATTTTGATTCATAACCGGAAATAATCTAAACTATAAACAACTGATATGCCGGCAGAAGTAACAAACAAATACCCCAAAGGCATACCGTATATCATCGGCAATGAACTTGCCGAGAGATTCAGCTACTACGGAATGAGAGGCATTCTTGTCGTGTTCATGACTCAGTACCTTATGTCGCATGGCCAGACTGCTCCCATGACCGAGAACGAAGCTACAAAATGGTATCACGTCTTCTCCATGGCAAACTACTTCTTCCCGATAATCGGCGCGATAATATCTGATGTTCTGTGGGGGAAGTACAAGACCATTATCACATTGTCAATTGTGTATGTGCTCGGACATGTTGCTCTTGCCATTGACGAATCAAGGATCGGGCTCTCCATTGGGCTTACGCTCATTGCAATCGGCGCGGGAGGAATCAAGCCGTGCGTGTCCGCACATGTCGGGGATCAGTTCGAAGATAAGAATAAACACCTTATAGAGAAGATGTTCGGATATTTCTACTTCTCAATTAATCTCGGGGCGGCCGTTTCAACACTGCTTACCCCCGTGCTTCTTGACAAGTACGGGCCGCATGTAGCATTCGGCGTACCGGGGCTTCTTATGCTGATCGCCACAATTGTATTCTGGATGGGGAGGAAAGTCTTCATCGCAATCCCTCCTGTGGGCTGGGAAGCTTACAAGAAGGACATTTTCAGCGATAAAGGAAAGAAGGCGATCATCAACCTCAGCATCATGTACATATTCATAGCCGTGTTCTGGTCGCTTTTCGATCAGACCGGCTCATCATGGGTTCTTCAGGCGGAGAAGATGGACAAGTGGGTTGACCTTGGTTTTGTTAAGTTCGAGCTTCTCGCGTCTCAGATACAGGCGATCAATCCCCTCCTCATAATGATATTCATACCGCTGTTCACAAGCGTGATCTATCCGGCGGCGGGAAAATTCATACGCATGACCTCGCTGAAGAAAATCATTATCGGAATGTTCTTTGCAGGGTTGTCATTTGCAATTCTGGCCGTTGCAGAATCAATCATAGCTTCCGGCGGGACTCCCAGCATTCTCTGGCAATTCTGGGCTTATGTTATCCTTACGGCAGGTGAAGTGATGGTCTCAATTACCGGCCTCGAGTTCTCATATACACAGGCGCCGAACAGCATGAAGTCGTTCATAATGGGGCTTTGGTTTCTTTCGGTTTCTCTCGGCAACGGTTTTACGGCAATTGTCAATCAGCTTATAGTAAATCCCGACGGCACATACAAACTCGATTCGACCGAATACTTCTGGTTCTTTGCGATAGTGATGGCAGTAACAGCAGTGCTTTTCATATTTGTCGCCTCGAGATACAAGGAGGAAAATTACATACAGACAAGAGACGCTCTGCCGAATCCCCTGCTGACTGAGAATTGATCCGTATGCAAACCGGTAAGTGAGATCTGCAGACATAGATTCTTCAACGCGATGAAGAAGAGAATCCTCATTGTGCGAACCGACCGTGTCGGAGATGTAGTAATGATCACGCCGGTCATCAGAGAACTCAGGAGTAAATTCCCGGACAGTTTCATTGCCGCACTTACAAATCCCAATTCCGCTGATGTGCTTACCGGTAATCCTCATCTGAATGAGACAATAACCGACGACATGAGCAGGCAAAGTTTCTTCAGTGTTGTTTCAAGGCTGAGAAGTCTGAAATTTACGGACGGCCTGCTTGTGATGCCTACGGAGCGTGCCGCGCATCAGATGTTCCTTGGCGGAGTGAAGAACAGGATCGGAGTGGGCCGAAAGCTCTATGAAGTGATAACTATGATGAAGAGCGTGTCGAGGAACAAGTACATTCCCCTGAGGCATGAAGCTGATTACTGCATGGATCTTGCACGTGCCATAGGAGCAGAGCCGGAAAGCCTTGTCCCGGAGATCTTCATTTCTGCCGATGAAAAAGAAAGGGGCGCATCGCTTCTGCAGGAATCCGGCAGTGATCCCGGAAAGCAGAAGATCTTTGTTCACACGGGATCCGGCGGATCATCAAGAAACTGGAGCGAGAGCAAGTACTTCCGGCTCATTTCGGAGATCGTCAGACTGCATCCCGACATGGAGATCATACTCACGGCAAAGGAAATGACAGATGAGTTTGTGTCTTCATGCATAAGATCAGGAAACGGAAGAGTGACAGATGCAAGAAACCGCTCGAAACGCTTAAGGGATCTCATTCAAATGATATCCTGCGCTGAACTGCTTATAGCCGGTTCCACCGGACCCCTGCACATTGCTTCGGCTTTGGGTAAGAGGACCATCGGCCTATACTGCCACAGGAACATGAACTGTGCAAAACACTGGGGTGCATTGGGACCTCTTGCGGTCAATCTCGAAGTGAGCAAGGCTTATTGTGACACAAATTGCAGCGGCGATAAGGAAAACTGCGATTTTGAGGAGGGAATCAGCATTCAAAGTGTACTGGATTCAATATGAGGTATCTGAATTTTGGCAGGCGCTGACAATTCTGAAGGGCAGATCTTAATCTCACAGCCCCCCTAAATTGAAGTTCTAAATTGAAATAAACTTCTTGATTTCATAACTTGCTTAACCTCAAAACCCGTCATTAACATATCCTGATGTCTGATCTGAAGATCTTTGCAGGGAGATTTTCAAACTATCTGGGCGAAGAAATATCCAGAAAACTCCGCATTAAGTTAGGCAATTGCACCATTAAGACCTTTTCCGACGGCGAGATCTGGGTGAAGTACAATGAGAACATACGCGGCTGTGATGTCTTTATTGTGCAGTCAACCATTCCGCCTTCAGATAATCTCATGGAACTTCTGATCATGATCGATGCCGCGAAGCGCGCATCTGCCACAAGGGTAACTGCAGTGATCCCGTATTTTGGTTACGCCCGTCAGGACAGAAAGGACCAGCCGAGAGTCTCCATAACTGCGAAGCTCATCGCCAATCTCATTACAAAGGCCGGAGCTGACAGGGTTATCACAATGGACCTTCATGCATCACAGATCCAGGGATTCTTTGACATTCCGGTTGACCATCTTTACGGGTCGGCAGTGTTCATGAAGAAGTTCAGAAAGCTGAAGATCCCGAATCTTGCAGTCGCATCACCGGATGTGGGCGGAATCAAGATGGCGAGGGCATATGCGAAACGCCTTCATGCAGAGCTGATACTTATAGACAAACGGCGCCCGAGGCCGAATGTTGCGGAAGTGATGAATATCATCGGCGAGGCGAAAGGAAAGAACATTCTGATTATTGACGACCTGATTGACACAGGAGGAACATTTGTGCAGGCTGTCAATGCGCTTAAGAAAAAGGGCGCAATGGAGATATACGGAGCATGCACTCATGCCGTATTCTCCGGAGAATCTCTGAAGAAGATCAACCAAAGTGACCTGAAGAAGCTGTATGTGTCCGACACGCTTCCGCTGACACATATGTCTCCAAAGATCGAAGTCGTCTCGGTGGCACCGATATTTGCAGAGTCAATAAACAGGACAAACAAGAACAGGTCAATAAGTTCGCTGTTTGATGTTGACAAGGCATGAGAATTGATTGAATTGAATGCGACACGCTGTATTGATATTTTCAAACTAATTTAACGAACAGGAGTCTGGCTTTAAATGAGCGTTGACATTGTAATGCCCAAGATGGGCGAGTCCATCATGGAAGGAACCATTCTGAAATGGCACAAAAAACCCGGCGACAAAGTGGAGGTTGACGAGACGATCCTCGAGATATCCACAGACAAGGTTGATACTGAAGTTCCGTCCCCGGAGGCCGGCATTGTGGCCGAGATACTATTCAAAGAAGGAGATGTTGTTGAAGTAGGCAAAGTGATAGCGAGACTGAGCGGAAACGGAGGCGGAGCTGTTTCTGCCGCACCTGCAACTGAACCTGAAACCGCCGGGCCGGTAACGGAAGTGACAACACCTCCGTCAGTGAAACAGGTTGAAGAACAGGTTACATTAACAGAGGCCCCGGCCGCAGGCAACGGAAGATTTTATTCCCCGCTTGTACTGAACATTGCGAAGAAAGAAGGCATACCGCTCTCGGAGCTTGAGAGAATACACGGAACGGGAGTCGAAGGCAGAGTTTCCAAGAAAGACATCCTGAATTACCTGAACAACAGGACATCCGCTCCTGCAGTTCAGCCTTCTGCTGTTCCGCCGGCTCCTCAGGCAAAGCCGGAAGTGCCGAAGACAACTGTTCAGGAAAAGCCGATAGAGCTTCCGAAGCAGAAGATAGACTACAATGAAGCCGGATTGTCTGTGCTTGAGTTTGACAATGTAAGGCAGAAGATGGCCGAGCACATGATCGTTTCAAAGAGGGTTTCTCCTCACGTTCAGGCCATTGCCGAGTGCGATCTTACTAATGTTGACAAAGTAAGGCTTGCAATGAAAGATGAGTTTGATCAGAAAGAAGGCTTCAAGCTTACATACATGCCGTTCATTTGCGAGGCTGTCGTAAAAGCGCTGAAGGATTTTCCGCTTGTCAACTCCGTAATTGACGATTCGTCAGTTCCGTATAAGGCAATAACCAGAAATACAATAAACCTCGGAATTGCGGTTGCGATGGATAACGGCGGACTCATCGTTCCGGTCATCCACAATGCAGACGGCATGAACCTGATCGGCATTGCGAGATCTCTTAATGACCTTGCCAAGAGGGCAAGGGTAAAGAAGCTCACGCTTAATGAGATTCAGGGCGGTACATTTTCGATCACTAACTTCGGAGTGTTTGGAAATGATATCGGCATCCCGATCATTAATCAGCCGCAGGTGGCAATTCTTGGACTCGGTGCAATAAAGAAGAGGCCTGTGGTGATCGAGACTTCCGAAGGCGACTTCATCGTGCCAAGAAAAACCATGTACCTCACGCTTTCATTTGACCACCGGTTGGTTGACGGAGCGCTTGGCGGGAACTTCATCATGAGGATCGCGCATTATATCAACAATTATCAGTGAGAAGACGGCTGAAGCCGCAGAACATCACTCGAAGTACAAAGGGGGAAAGGCAATATTCTGTTCCCCCTTTTTCTTAACAGCATAAAAGTAATGGCAAAAAATCTTGCAATAATTTTTGCGTTCCTCCTGATCGCTCCGGGAATTTCCCTTTCACAGGAAAACGCAGACACAAAGTACTGGATAATCTTCACAGACAAGGGAAAGTACAAGCCGGATGCAGACATGTCTCCGGGCAGTCCCGCATACAATGCGGCACGTGAGATCATTTCCGAAAGGGCGATCAACAGAAGAAAGAAGGTGCTTGAAGAAAATAATCTTCTGCTTTATTCAGATTTACCTGTCGACAGATCTTACGTTAACGGAATTTCCGGCTTAGGCATAAAGGTCATAGCTGAATCCAGATGGCTGAACGGAGTGAGTGCATATCTGACCGATGAGCAGGCCGGCAAGGTCAGGTCTCTGCCGTATGTAAGCAAGACCGCCGTTGTTCAAAGACTGCAGAAGCAGGAACTTGACGCTAAGCAAACTGCAGGCATAACAAAAAGCATAAACGACTACGGAAATTCCAAAAAGCAAATGGACTTAGTGAATGTGCCGAAAGCACATGACCTGGGCATAACAGGAAAAGGTGTGCTGATTGCCTGCTTTGATGACGGATTTGACTGGAAGAACCATGAGTCTCTCAGGAGCCTGAATGTGATCGGAGAATACGATTTCATCAACGAGGATCCCCGAACACACTATGAAGAGAATCAGTCGTATGAAGACAGAAGAAATCAGGGACAGCACGGAACAGGTGTTCTATCCACAATGAGCGGTTACAGGGAAGGAAAGCTTGTTGGCCCGGCTTATGAGTCCGATGTGCTCCTGGCAAAGACGGAATATGTACCGACGGAAACACCGATGGAGGAAGACTTCTGGCTTGAAGCGACTGAATGGGCTGAATCAAAAGGAGCGGATATAATTACAAGTTCGCTCATCTACAAAGCGTATGATTCTCCTTACGGATCCAATTCTTATGAATACAATGACTTCAACGGCAAAGTGGCCGTCACATCTTTCGCAGCTTCAAAGGCGGCGCACCTCGGCGTGGTAGTTTGCCAGGCAATGGGAAACTATTTTCAAACCCAGACACCGTCTCTTGGTTCGGCCGCTGATGCAGACTCCATCATCTCCGTCGGAGCAGTTACGCCAAACGGCACGCCCGCCGGATTTACTTCCAACGGTCCCACCAGCGACGGCAGGATCAAGCCGGATGTATCTGCGCCCGGATTAATGGTTTACGCCGCACTTGTAAAGGAGGTCTCGGGCAATGATTCGACATACGAGTATGTTTCAGGCACATCGTTCTCAACACCAATCACGGCAGGCATCTGTGCCATGATCTTATCGGCGCATCCGGAACTGACTCCGCTTGAGGTAAGAGATGCATTGAGGAACACAGCAAGCCAGTCAAACTCGCCTGATAACGTGCTTGGATGGGGAATTGTGAATGCTTATGACGCTCTGCTTTATCACGGCCCGGTCTGGAGCAATTCAGCAAAATTCACAGAAGACGGCGGCAATCTCGTAGCGAGCATTAAGTCTGCATCCAAAGCCGGTCTTGACATGGGTTCAATGTTAATGTGGTATTCGACAGACGGCGGTAATTCATACACTAAAACTGCAATGACATACCGCGGACAATCGGATCTGCATAACGGCGGGGAATTTGTTGCCACGCTTCAGGGCTTAAACGCGGCTCAGGGCATTTCTTATTATTTTACGGTGAATGATGACAACGGCAAAGAGCATTCTTCACCGGTTATGAAGAAGTAAAGTTGCTTAGCCGTAGAGCTCCCTCTCAGTGATTTCGCACAGAATGTGTCCTATGGTAATGTGGCACTCCTGAATGCGCTGTGTGTTGGCAGTGGGCACAATGATGGCTATGTCACACTTGTCTGCCAGCTTGCCCCCCGTGCCTCCGAGAAATCCGACCACTTTAATGTTCCTCGTTCGGGCCGTCTCGACGGCCTTCAGCATATTAGGCGAGTTGCCGCTCGTTGAAATGCAGATGAAAACATCGCCTTCACATCCTATTCCTTCTATGCTTCTTGCAATCACATTCTCAAAGCCTATATCATTTCCTCCTGCCGTAAGGTTTGATGAATCGGTTGTAAGCGCAATTGCAGCTATGGCCGGACGGTTGAGATCATGTGAAAGCCTTATCATGAACTCAGTGGCAATGTGCTGAGAATCTGCAGCGCTCCCCCCATTGCCCGCGAGAAGTATCTTTTTCCCATTCTTAACTGCTTCCACCAGCATATCTGCCGCGGAGGAAATACTTTGGAAGCACTTCTCTAAAACCTGAAGCTTCACCTTTGAACTCTCGGTAAGTGATCCTGCTATAAAGTCTCTTCTGTCAAACATTTTGGATTATGTGATGTGATTTACAATTGTTTCCGCTATTCCGGCTGAATTCCTGAATACGTCTTCACATTTCATGCCGATCTCTTTCCTCATTTCCGCATCAGATAGCAGTTCCCTGAAGCGCCTGTAAAACTGCCTCGTATTCTTTACAACAATTCCGCATCCGCATGATATAAGAATTTCGTCTTCATCCGAGTTCTTGACTTCGTTGGCAAAAAATATAGGCATGTTAAATATAGCAGGTTCAAGAATGTTATGAAGCCCCGTTTTGAAACCTCCTCCCACATAGCTCAGACATGCCGCAGAATAAAGTTTTGAAAGGATTCCGACCCGGTCAATAATTATAAGATTCTCATCTTTGTATTTGCTGATTTCTGACAATCTTACGGATCTGATCTTCCTGTATTGCCCGAGTGATCTTTCTATTGCATTCAGCTTAGTTTCCTTCGGCTCATGAGGCACAAGCATTACGAGAAGGTCCTCGTGATAGTTTAGCGCCTTGTCAATTGCCGGCAGAAGGACTTCTTCATCATCCTTCCAGGAACTTCCCATTACAAATACCTTTTTCTTCGAAAGATCAATTCCGGGAAAGTGTTCTGAAGCACTTTGTTCTTTCGATGTCCTCAGGACTCTTTCAAACTTGGAGTCTCCTGCCCTTACCACTTTGGGTCCGTACCCGTCAAGAATCTTCTTATAATTCTCCTCGTCAAACTCATCAATCACAAACACATCGTCGAGCATTCTGTACATTGTCTTTTTGAATGACGAAACGACGGGAAGTGACCAGGTCCTGTCATTCTCATCAAATCTCGCATTTGCTATCACGAGTCTGATCCCGAGGCTCCTCGCCCTGCAGATCAGATTGTACCAGAGGTCATATCTCATGAATACAATAATCTCCGGACTGACCTTTTCAAGAAACTCCGAGACATTCCCGTATGAATCCATGGGAAGGTATGTCTTTGCCATTCCTGAGCCGCTGATTTTGCAGTGCCTGAAGCCTGAGGGGGAGAAGAATGAATTGACTACGCAGAAACCTTTCTTCATGAACTGTTCTGCAAGCGGCACCGACTGCTGATACTCTCCAAGTGACGAGCAGTGTATCAGAACTCTCTTTCTGCCTTCTAAAACGGCAAGAGACCTGTCCAGCTCGCTGAACAGATCTCTTCTGCCATTCAAACCTTCCCTGACCTTTGAATTGAACAAAGCAAAGATCCTGAAGAATATCCAAATAGACGGAACTCCAAGCACGTTATATACAACAAGCCAGAGTTTCCTCATGGAGCATTAGTCTTAAACTTCCATTATCTCTTTCTCCTTCATTGCAAGGAGATCATCAATGGACTTTATGTGCTTATCGGTTAACTTCTGAACTTCCGTTTCGGCCGTCTTTCTTTCGTCTTCCGAAATATGCTCTTCCTTTTCTGTCTTTTTAAGATGTTCAATGGAGTCCCTTCTTACATTTCTGACCGCAACCTTTCCGTCTTCGGCAAACTTCTTCACAAGCTTAACGATCTCTTTCCTTCTCTCTTCGTTAAGCGGAGGGATCGGTACCCGGATAATGTTTCCGTCGTTCGACGGGTTCAGTCCGAGATTCGCCGCCTGAATTGCCTTCTCAATGAGCGACAAAGCCGACTTGTCCCATGGCTGAACTGTGAGTGTGTGATAGTCAGGCGTTGAAATGTTCCCGAGCTGTATCAGCGGAGTGGGAGTTCCGAAGTAATCAACCTTTACTCCGTCAAGCAGGTTGGTTGTTGCCTTTCCTGTTCTGATCTTTGTGAATTCAGCTCTCACATGTTCCACCGCCTTGTCCATTTTCTCGGTTGTGGATTTGAGAATATCCTTTATCATGATGATTGATTTTTTGCGATTAGCAGATTAATGTTCCGATGTTCTCGCCTTTGACAAGTTTCAGAAGGTTGTCCTTCCTGTTCATATTATAGACTTTTATCGGAAGATTGTTTTCCTGGCAAAGCGTTATCGAAGTCAGATCCATAACCCGCAGATCCTGTTCAAGTACATCGAGGTATGTAAGCTCCCTGTACATTTTTGCTTTTGTATTCTTCTCGGGATCCGAATCATACACTCCGTCAACCCTTGTTCCCTTGATGATCACATCAGCCTTTATCTCAATTGCCCTCAATGCGGCCGCAGTGTCTGTGGTAAAGTACGGGCTTCCGGTGCCTGCGGAGAATATCACTATTCTCTTCTTTTCAAGATGCCTTACGGCTCTTCTCAGTATGAACGGTTCAGCGATCTCTTCCATTCTTATCGCAGTCTGCACACGTGTCTGAATTCCCCTCTTCTCCAAAGCATTCTGTACGGCAAGCGAGTTTATCACCGTTGCAAGCATTCCCATCTGATCGCCTGTAACCCTGTCAATTCCCTGTTTCCTTGCGGAAAGGCCTCTGTAAATGTTTCCGCCTCCAACCACTAAGCCGATCTCGACTCCGAGACTTGCCACTTTTTCAACTTCGCCCGCAATCTTTTCCAGCACTTCCGAATCTATGCCGAAACTGCGTTCGCCCATCAGCGATTCGCCGCTGAGCTTCAGCAGTATCCTTCTGTATTGCACTTGCGAAGTCTTCTTCATTGTTTACTTTTTCTCTCCGCCAAGCTGATACCTGACCATGCTTATGATTTCCAGGCCGGCGTTGGCTGACTTGTTGAAATCCTCTATGAGCGCCTTGATGCTCTTTGAAGATTCATTGATGTACTCCTGCTCAAGCAGGCAGTTCTCCTGAAAGAACCTTTCTATCTTGTTATTGACTATGGTCTGAGCAATGTTGTCCGGCTTGTTCTCATTCTTTGCAAGCGTCATGTAGATCTCTTTCTCCTTCTCAATCACTGACGGCTCAATATCTTCCCTCTTGATGGCCATGGGATTCATTGCAACAACCTGCATTGCTATACTGTTGCCGAGCTTTTCGGCCTCAGGTGAATATGCGCCCTTGAATCCAACAATGGACCCGAGCTTGCTTCCGAAGTGAATATAGCCTGCAATGAAGCCGTCCGGTGAATTCAAAAAGTCGGCGCGCCTGAATTCGATCTTCTCACCCACTTTGCCCATGAACTCGTCAATCTTTTCCTTTACGGTAAGCCCGTCAGCCGTCTTTGATTCAAGTATCTTCTCAACATCGTTTGCCTTTGAGTTGAATGCTGCTTCCGCTATCATGTCAGAGAGATTCTGAAACTCATCGCCCTTGGAAACAAAGTCTGTTTCGCAGTTAAGTTCAATGATCGAAGCAGATTTCCTGTCGTCGGCTATTTTCATTTTCACAGCGCCTTCGTTTGCCGCCTTGTCTGCTCTCTTCACGGCCATTGCAGCGCCCTTCTTCCTGAGGTGTTCAACTGCTTTTTCAATATCGCCTTCCACTTCCTGAAGAGCCTTCTTGCAGTCATTGATTCCTGCACCTGTCTTATTCCTCAGTTCCTTTATGAGATCGAGTGTAATTTCCATTTTATCGTATGAGATTAATTGATTTTTACTGTTCGAGCTTTTCCTTCATTTCTTCCGATTCATCTTCCTCCTTTATCCTTGCTTCATTTGTACCCTGAAGCACTGCATCTGCCATTGCCCTTGTAATTATCTCAATCGACTTAACTGCGTCATCGTTGGCAGGGATCGGATAGTCAACGAGATCGGGGTCGCAATTTGTATCCACAATGGCATAGACAGGAATGTTGAGCTTTCTTGCCTCGCTGATCGCAATGTGCTCCTTTCTGATGTCAACCACAAATATTGCACCGGGAAGCCTGGTCATGTTCACAATTCCGTTAAGCACCTTCTCCAGTTTTTCCCTTTCTCTTGAGAGGATGAGTCTTTCCTTCTTCACCAGCTTTTCAAACGTGCCGTCGGCTTCCATTCTCTGAATGTTTGTAAGCTTCTTGATGCTCTTTCTTACCGTGTTGAAATTGGTAAGCATACCGCCGAGCCATCTCTCCGACACATAGAATGCGCCGCATCTTTCTGCCTGATCCTTAATGATCTGTTTTGCCTGCTTCTTTGTACCGACAAACAGCACTTTCCTGCCTTCGCCTGATATTCTTGCGAGCGCATTTGAAGCTTCGTCAATCAGGGACAGCGTTTTCTTCAGGTCAATGATGTGAATGCCGTTTCTTTCCATGAAGATGTACTTCTTCATTTTCGGATCCCATCTTCTTGTCAGATGCCCGAAGTGCGAGCCTGCCAGAAGCAGGTCTTCAACTTGTACTTTGCTCATTGATTTGGTTTTCTCCTGTTCTTTTGTAAGCCAGAACAGCTTCATGAATGCAGATTTGCGTAGCGGACTGCAAGAAACCCGGCACTGCTGATACAGGCCGGATCGTAGAAGTGTTTGACTTTTGTTATTCGTCTATCCTTCTCACTTCATGCCCAACATTCTGCAAAAGCAAAACACGGGTCGGACACGATCAAAGGATATGTGTTGTTTAAAAAAATCTTATCTCTTAGAGAACTGGAATTTCTTCCTTGCCTTAGGCCTGCCGTATTTCTTTCTTTCAACAGCCCTCGGGTCACGTGTCATGAGCCCCTCTTTTCTGAGCGAACTCTTAAGCTCCTCGTTGTTGTGAACAAGCGCCCTGGCAATTCCAAGCTTGATCGCTCCTGCCTGTCCGGTAAATCCTCCGCCGGAAACATTAACCTCAACATCGTATGATCCGAGCGAGTTGGTAACTCTGAGTGGGTGCAAAACTTCCTGGTAAAGGTTCTCGGTCTTGAAGTAGGTATTGGCTTCTTTCCCGTTTATGAGGATCTTTCCCTGACCCTGTTTTATGTGTACCCTGGCGGTGGCTGTCTTTCTTCTGCCGACCTTTAAAGTTGAATTTGTGCTCATGTATTAATTTCTGTATGAATTATTACTTCAATTCCAGTGCGGCCGGTTTCTGAGCTGAATGCGGATGCTCAGGGCCTTTGTAAACCTTCAGCTTCTTTATCAGAGTTGATCCCAGTCTTGTCTTCGGAAGCATTCTCTTTACGGCAAGCTTTATGACCCTGTCAGGATGCTTTTCAATCATCTCCCTGTACGACCTGCTCTTCTGTCCTCCCGGGTACAGCGAGTGCGTCAGATATTCCTTCTGCGACTCTCTTTTTCCCGTCATTCTCACTTTTTCGGCATTTATAACCACTACCCAGTCGCCCATATCGGAATTGGGAGTGTACATAGGATTATGCTTTCCTCTTATCCTCTTTGCCACTTCGCTTGCAAGCCTGCCTAGAATTTTGCCTTCGGCGTCAACTACATGCCATTTCTCGCTGTTTTGCGATCTTGTGGCGAACTTTGTTACCCTGTTTGTCTTCTTTATTCCGGCTTTCATAAATCAATTTTGTGAACAAGCAAAATAACCGAATCAGCTTTGAGATGCAATCCCAAGTTTTTTCTTCATCTGCAGATGCGGCCATTCTCGTCCAAAACGATCAGCTTACGAACTCTATCTGCAGCGGGGATTTTATTCGCAGAATG
>CAZTQR010000068.1:0-17607 GCA_964615795.1 uncultured Ignavibacteriaceae bacterium | reverse complement strand
GAATTTGCCCTCAACATAGGACTTGCTTTTCAGATTCAGGACGACCTGCTTGACATAGTTGCGGACGAAGCAGATTTCGGAAAGAAGATTGGCGGAGATATTATTGAAGGTAAGAAGACCTATCTGCTTCTGAAGGCGTTTGAGAATACAAAAGGGAGCGCAGGGCGCAAACTGCTTGAGAAGATCATAAATAGCAACGGACTGAAGAACGCAGGCGCCAAAGAGATTGAAGAGGTCCGTGCAATTTATGAAGAAAGCGGAGCGGTAGCTTGCGCGAGGAATGAAATTGCTGAGTTTACAGATCAGGCAATGCAATGCCTGGAGAAACTTCCGGACAACACAGGAAGACAGCGCCTGAAGTGGCTTGCCGAAATGTTAATGAACAGAAAGATCTGATCTTGGAAATTATCAATTCCACCGCTTTGAATTCAAAGCTTTCACCCGCCGGCAGGTCTGAACAATGATAACAAGGGAAGTCACCATAGTAAATAAAGCCGGTATGCATACAAGGCCCGCGTCCGCGATAGTCAGAATTGCCGCAAAGTACGAGGCCGATTTTTACATTTCGCGCGACGGATTTGAAGTGAACGGCAAGAGCATAATCGGAGTAATGACTCTTGCCGCAGAGCAGGGCTCCAAGCTCCAGCTCAGATTTGAAGGCAGTGATGAGCAGCAGCTTGCCGATGAAATGATCTCATTTTTTGAAGATGGTTTCGGAGAGCCAAAGTGATTCCAGAGCTGAAAAAGATCTGCGATTCTGTTTGTTCGTCACAATCATTCCTCACTCTCAAAGATGCTTTTAAGAAAGGAGGTGACATAAATCTGACAGGTGTGAGCGGCTCGCTCTCCGCATTCATACTGTCATATATTTATGAAAACATATCTTCAAAACT
Organism: uncultured Ignavibacteriaceae bacterium; assembly: GCA_964615795.1. GTDB lineage: Bacteria > Bacteroidota > Ignavibacteria > Tepidaquicellales > Tepidaquicellaceae > JADJAH01. Next base: position 16,714 of record CAZTQR010000068.1, on the reverse strand, counting down.
CCTTCTCGTTTCATTCGAAGATGACCGGATCATCAAGCTCAAAGATGACATAGAACTTCTCAGCGGAACTGCATATGTTTCCGCATTCTCCGAGAAGCTTCCGGAGTCTGAACCGTATTCCAGGATTCTCATCGATCTTACCGAATCCGGAGAATTCATCATACTCACATCCCGGGATTCTCTGAGAAGAAATGTGGTATCAAAAGAGTTGTTTCGCGATTCGATCACAGAGGTGTCAAAAGGAGCTGAGGTCAGCTTCACAGACCTTCTCAAAAGACTCGACAAAGCAGGATTCAATAAGGCTGAGTTCGTTTCGCAGGAAGGTGAGTTTTCGGTGCGCGGTGGCATCGTTGATGTGTTTGCCGAAAATCTGCAAAGCCCCGTCAGAATTGAGTTCTTTGGCGATACCATCGAATCCATCCGGGAGTTTGATATTAACTCTCAGCGCTCCGTCAGGGAAATTGACAATGCGAAGATTGGGCTGAACATCTCAACAAACGAAAACCTGAACGATGACAGCTTCACGGAAAAAATTACAGACTACCTTCCGCCTGACACTATTCTGATCATTGATGAACCTTCCGTTAATGTGAATTCGCAGGATGATGATTTTGAATATGATATAAAGCAGTTCAGAAAGGTTACAATTTCCTCGTTTGCAAATTCCTTGTCCGGCGACGGCGGTCACAATATCAGCTTTGAATCCAAACCCCAGCCCGAATTCTATTCCAATCTCCGGGCAATCTACACCGACCTTTCAAAAAAGATCTCAGAAGGTTACGAAGCCTGCATACTTGCATCTGACACTCATCAGGCAGACAGGATCAGGGAGCTTCTTGAAGATTTTGAGGATGATGACATTCTTGCCGAAGATGTGAAGATCCATCAGCTTGATCCTGAAGGCGATGAGAGATCACGTATTAAGATCGCAGGAGGAAGATTTTCTGTAGTGCCCGAATCCCTTCACAGCGGATTCATTCTCTCCGAGCCGAAACTCCTGGTATACACAGAGCATCAGATCTTCGGAAGATATTTCAAGAGGATCAGGAAGCGAAAGCAGAGATTCAAGGGCTTAAGCATGAGTGAGCTCAAAGAGTTGCAGTATGGTGACTATGTAGTTCACAGGGATTTTGGCATAGGGATCTACTCCGGACTGAAGAAGATCACGGTCGGCAACAGCAAACAGGAAGTTGTTCAGCTGAAGTATCAGGGAAACGACCTGCTCTTCATCAACCTGAACAGCATAAATCTGATCCGAAAGTACTCCGGCTCGGAAGGGCATAAGCCTGCGCTTACAAAACTCGGCGGCGGTGATTGGGATAAGGCAAAGGCAAGGACCAAGAAAAAGGTAAAAGACATTGCCCGCGATCTGATAGTCCTCTATGCCAAAAGAAAATCTGAAAAAGGCTTCAGGTTTGCAGGAGATACTCACTGGCAAAAAGAACTCGAAGCCAACTTCATGTATGAAGACACTCCTGACCAGTTCAGGGCAACCGGCGAGGTAAAGGCAGATATGGAATCCGAGAATCCAATGGACAGGCTTGTGTGCGGAGATGTGGGATTTGGAAAGACCGAAGTGGCTCTGAGAGCGGCGTTCAAGGCTGTTATGGATAATAAGCAGGTAGCGGTTCTCGTTCCTACTACTATTCTCGCGGTTCAGCATTATAACACATTCCGTGACCGCCTTTCGGCATTTGCGGTTGAGGTCGACAATATTACAAGACTCAGGTCCTCTAAAGAGCAGAAGGATATCCTGAAAAGGCTTGAAGACGGCAAAGTGAACATTCTCATTGGAACGCACAGAGTGCTCTCCAGGGACATAAGATTTAAAGACCTCGGACTCCTGATCATAGACGAGGAGCAGAGATTCGGAGTTAAGGCAAAAGAGAAGCTCAGGTCCATCAAACCAAATGTTGACACCCTGACTCTGACTGCAACTCCGATCCCGCGCACGCTTAATTTTTCCCTGCTCGGCGCCCGCGACCTTTCAGTTATCAACACTCCTCCCAAGAACAGAAAGCCCATTGCAACAGAGATCATCAGGCTTGACTGGAATTACATTGCTTCCATAGTCAGGAATGAACTTGCAAGAGGCGGACAGGTCTATTTTGTGAATGACAAGATAAAGAATCTCGGCATACTGGGAGATACACTTAAGAACACTGTTCCCGAAGCAAAGATCGGAATTGCGCACGGACAGATGGAAGGCAAGGAGCTCGAAGATATTCTGATCGGCTTCATAGAAAAAAAGCTCAACGTCCTGCTTTGTACAAAGATCATTGAATCAGGTCTTGACATTCCGAACGTGAATACGATTCTTATCAACAATGCAAACATGTATGGCCTCGCGGAACTTTATCAGCTGAGGGGAAGGGTTGGCAGAAGTGATGCTCAGGCATATGCATACCTGATTGCACCCCCCGATGCTAAACTTACCAAAACTGCAATCAGAAGGCTTCAGGCGATCGAGGAATTCACCGAGCTCGGCAGCGGGTTCAACCTTGCAATGAGAGACATGGAAATAAGGGGAGTGGGCAATCTGCTTGGTGGCGAGCAAAGCGGCTTCATACAGGAGATAGGTTTTGACATGTATATCAGCATCATTGAAGAGGCGGTTCTGGAATTGAAGGAGAACGAATTCAAGGACCTGTTTGCAAACGAACTTGCGCTTAAGAAGATCAATGAGGCAATTGAAAAGAAACTTGAATCAAAAGGCGCCGTCATTGAAAACGATCTTAATGCGCTGATACCAAAAGACTATGTCTCCAGCGACACGGAGCGTCTGAATTTGTACAGAAGGCTTTATGAACTGAATGATGAAGCCGAACTTGAGGTGGTTTCAAATGAGATGAAAGACAGGTTCGGTGATTATCTTGAAGATGTGGAAAACCTTCTTCGCGTAATCGGAGTGAAACTGAAAGCAGGAAGGCTTGGACTTGAAAAGATCGTGATCAGGGGAAAGAGCATGTTTCTTGAATTCCCCCCGGAAAAGGATAACAGAATATTTGAAAGCAGTTTTTTCACTTCACTCATTGAAGCCATATCAAATGACCGGTCCGGAAGATTTAACATCAGTCCTGAAAAGGAACGGCTGGTGGTAGAAATGAAGCTGAGCAGCGAAGAAGATTCCGTCAGGATCAGTGAGGTTGAAAAATTCTTTGATGCCTACTGCAGCTGACCGGGCTCCGGTAACCTTGTTTCCGCAATTTATGCAATTTATCACTTACATGATCAAAGCGAATTTAGGATTCACAGCCTGTTGCCCAATAAAATGTTTTAATTGAAACTACAATCTCTGTATGGTAATTTGTGCTCAAATTAAAGTAATAAGGAGAACAAGCTTATCAAAAATTCAGATATCAAAAATCTATCTTTAGATGTTTACAGTGATCCGGATTTTGTAAGAAGCTATGCGGAAAAGATTGAATACAACGCCCACAATTCACTCTACGAAAGGCCGGCAACTTTGTCTCTTCTTTCAGACGTAAAGGGGAAGAATGTGCTTGACGCTGGCTGCGGACCGGGCGCTTATACTGAATGGCTCATCGAAAACGGGGCTACGGTCACCTCTGTAGATTACAGCGAAGAAATGTTGTCCCGCGTTGAAAGGAAGGTCGGAAACAAGGCAAGGATCCTGAGAGCAAATCTGAACAATACTCTGGATTTCTTTGAAGATGAAGAGTTTGACACTATAGTGAGTTCAATGACTCTTCACTATCTCAGTGACTGGAGGGTTGTTTTCAATGAGTTCAGCCGCATAATAAGAAAGAACGGAGAACTTGTATTCTCACTCCATCATCCGTTCATGGATTATCAGTTTCACCCTGAAGGAAATTACTTTGAAACAGAACTGGTCGAGGATGATTGGCCTGCATACGGAATCAGGATGAAGTTTTACAGAAGGCCCCTGTCGGATGTGTTCAGGATCCTCAGCGAAACTGAATTCGGATTTGAAGAACTGCTTGAGCCTCTGCCGCTTGAGGAATGCAGGAGAAAATTTCCTGATGCTTATGCAACGCTTTCAACAAGGCCGTGGTTCATTTGCTTTAAAGCGGTGAGGAAAAATTGAGAACAGGGCTGCTTCAGTTCAGGCCCGTCTTTGCCGAGCCGGAACAAAACATTCGAAAGGTCAGGGAACTTCTGGCACCGCTTGATTTTGACCTGATCGTCCTGCCGGAGCTTTCCAACTCCGGCTACTTCTTCGGCAGTGCTGAAGATCTGGAGAAGTCGGCAGAAGAGATTGGCAGCGGAAAGTTTGTAAATGCACTGCGTGAGATTTCAAAAGAGAAAAGTGCTTACATAGTTTCCGGTGTGTGTGAAAGATCGGGCGAAAGGTTTTTCAATTCTTCCGTGCTGATTCATCCGGACGGTAAGACAGATGTTTACAGAAAGATACATCTGTTCGATACCGAGAAGAAATGGTTCACGCCGGGAGATCAGCCTCCCGGAGTATTTGAGATAGCGGGAAATTTTGGAAAGGTCCTTGCAGGTATGATGATATGCTTCGACTGGTTCTTTCCCGAAACTGCCAGAACGCTTGCCCTGCAGGGTGCGCAGATAATCTGCCATCCCTCGAATCTTGTGCTTAGCTATTGCCAGAAGGCAATGTATGCAAGAGCCGTTGAGAACAGGGTCTTTACGGTAACAGCCAACAGGACAGGCACAGAGTTTTGCGGAGATAACTCTCTTACCTTCACGGGACAAAGCGTTATGCTTTCTCCGAAGGGTGATTATCTCATAAGCCTGAATGAGTTCGATGAGAGATCAGCTGTGGCTGAAATTGACCCGCAGGCAGCCCTGGACAAGAATGTGACATCAGGCAACAACCTGTTCAATGACAGACGAAAGGAACTTTACAAACTATAATCAGATAATGAGCTCAAAACTTTTGACAATAGTCGGCATGGGACCGGGCAACAGCCATGCTACAGCAAGAAGGTTTGGAAAAGAAGGCTACAGGATAGCCATGATAGGCAGAAATACGGCAAGGCATGAAACTTACAAGAAACTTCTTGCTGAAGAAGGCATCGATTCATTCTCGGTTGAAGGCGATGCAGGAAACGAGAACTCGCTTACCGTTGCATTTGACAGGATCGAAGAGAATGCCGGTCCGACGAATGTACTTCTCTATAATGTTTTCACTTACAGGGATTGCCAGCCGACTGCACTGAAGTATCAGGGCATGATTGAGGATTTCCGCTCAAACGTTGGCGGCGCGCTTGTTTCGGCTCAGCGTGTGCTTCCCGGAATGCTCCGGCAGGGAGAAGGAACAATACTTTTTACGGGCGGAGGAATGGCTTTTGAACCTATTCCGAGATTCTCTTCACTTGCCCTGGGTAAGGCAGCATTGAGAAATCTGTGCTTCAGCATGTTTGAAGAACTCAAGCCAAAGAACATTCACGTTGCCACAGTAACGATCTGCGGATTTGTTAAGCCCAACACAAAGTTCGCGCCCGATGTGGTTGCCGACGCATTCTGGAATCTGCACGTTCAGAAGCAGGATGAATTCCAGAGGGAAATCGTTATAGAATAAAAATGTGAACTCCGGATCAGCACGATGTCGAACACCCTTCTGATGCTTCACGGTGCGCTCGGTTCATCCGTTCAGCTTGAACCTCTTGCAGAACTAATGAGCAAAGAGTTCAATGTTGTGCTGTTCAATTTTTCAGGCCATGGCGGGAAGCCTTTCCCGGACACATCTTTCAGTATAAAGACATTCGCGGAAGAGGTCAAAGAACTTGTTGAAAAGAGCCGCATCGGACCATGCAGGATATTCGGTTACAGCATGGGAGGATATGCCGCCCTCTATGCCGCCCGGCATTTTCCCGGAGTGGCAGGAAAGATATTCACTCTCGGAACAAAATTCGACTGGAGCAGGGAATCTTCCCTCCGCGAATCCGCTATGCTAGATCCGGTCAAGATTCAGGACAAGGTCCCTGCGTTCGCAATGACACTTAAAGAAAGGCACTCTCCGAATGACTGGACTGATGTTCTCCGCAAGACTTCTGAGATGATGATCTCTCTTGGAAATGCACCGGATCTAACACATGATGATCTTTCCGGTATTGATATTGAAGTTACTGTTGCCGTAGGCGACAGGGACAATATGGTCACAGTCTCTGAAACAGAGTCAGCATTCAGGAATCTGAAGCGGGGCCGGCTCCTCGTCTTGCCTGACACTCACCACCCTATAGAAAAGGTCTGCCTCAGAAGACTGAAGTTTGAACTATCGGAGTTTTTTGTGGAATGATTTTGTCTGACTGCTCCGGGTCAGCTTAACCTCAGGCCTTCCGGCAATACATAAAGGAAATGATCACCGTCCTTGCTGAATGCAGGGTCATTAATCCTTTCTGCGGTCCGGTATGTCTAACGCCAAATTATTGAATTGTTATCCGCTTAAGGCAACTTTACTTTTGTCAAACCCTCAAACAACACATTATGAAAATCAAAATTACATCCCTGCTGATCACGTTGTCATTTGTTCTTGCTGAAGTCTCCTTTTCCGCGGTTCCTGTGATGATCGAACATGTTGTTCCGCAGTACTTCGGAAGCAAGTCGGCCGCATCTGCAAATAACTCGCGCACACCTTTTGCGGTTTGCCTTGAGATACAGGGCCTTACCCCTAACACTACATATGATGTTCAGATAGGAGTAGGACTCACAACTGACGCCGCTACGGTATATGGAGCAGGCAATGTATGGAACAGGAACAGAAACGCCTTTACAGGTCAAAGGGACACAGCGGCATTCACAACAGATGCCAATGGCAACAGCGGCCCTTTCTGGTCGTTCATTCAGCCGACGGGCAACGGCTCAAGATTCAGTGCTGGGCAGCAGCACAATCTCAGAATCGGATATACACTTTCCGGTGGTTCATTCTCTTCCGATCCGAGTTTTGTCGGAACAAAGGTGATGACGGCAATTGACATTCCGCTTACCCCGAGAACAACGGAAACAACGGATGACGGAGCGTTCATAACCGGCAAGAACTTCTCCTCCTACAGCGGTAAGTTCGTTGTCCTTTATAACGATACTTCCTCATCTGCATTGCCGCTGTCCTCATATCAGATAAGGGCATCCACTCCAACCAACACAAGCCAAAGTGAACTCCCGGCTTCCGTGAACGACATACTCATACAGGGCGGAGCAAGCAGTGTCGGCGATTTTGCCTGTGTGTTTCCGATCGGTGCTAATAATCCTAACGGCCTGCGCAAGATAGAGATCAGGAATTCCGACAATTCAATTTCCCGAGTGTTCACGGATTATGACGGAACATGGCAAAACGGAACAAACACTTCTGCATTGCTGAGAAGGGACGTCGGAGTGATTGACCTGTCACAGTTGTACCGGTTTGATCTCACTGCGCTGATAGAGGGCTTCTACAGCGCTTCATCCAATACCATGGTTCCGGATGCAGTTACCGTTGAACTTCACCAAAGCACATCGCCTTTCGGCATTGTCGATTACGCAGTTTCCGGTTTGAGCAGTTCGGGTTCCGGACAGTTTTATCTTTGCAATGCGGTTAACGGAACATCTTACTATGTCGTGCTAAGGCACAGGAACAGTGTTGAGACATGGAGTTCGGCAGGTGTTCAGTTCAATGCGGGCGTTGCAAATTACGACTTTACTTCTTCCGCTTCTCAGGCTTACGGAAGCAATATGGTGCAGGTGGATGTTTCACCGCCAGAGTTTGCAGTTTACAGCGGTGATGTGAACCAGGACGGCACAGTGGATGCATCCGATCTCGGAGTCATAGACAATGATGCGTTTACATTTGCTTCGGGATACATCCCGAGTGATCTTAACGGTGACGGTTTCGCTGATGCATCGGATTACTCGCTTGCAGACAACAATGCGTTCAATTTTGTAGGCAGGATCGCTCCGTAATTAAGCATTGCGGGCGGTCAGATCCTTCCAATGTGATCTTGATGCCGCAGTTCCGGAAAATGCCGGGGTTGCGGCATCATGCGTCCCGGACTATTACTGTCCTGCCCGCAAGGCCGTTTATGACCCTGTCGCACGAGCTCCGTCACCCCAAAATTCAGTTGATTAAACCCGGCAGGGTTATGAATTGTCAAAACGACTGCAATCATTCGGATGCTTCATTTTTCAAGTCAAAAGTTTAACTTTACAAAAAATTTACACAAATGACTACCATCGGAAAATCTCTTCCTGTGACGGCAATTATCGTCTTTGCATTGACCTTCTTATCGGCAAGCAGGGGCTATTCTGCAGACGGAGACAGCATATTTGCAGCATATAAGGTTCACGACATAAATATCAGATTCTCACAGCCTAACTACTGGGACTCGCTGATATTCTATTACAATCAGGGCCTTGAACATTTCATGTCAGCTACTGTAATTGTCAACGGAACCGTATTCAACAATGTCGGAGTAAGACTTAAGGGAAATTCTTCTTTCTCTCACCCAAACAACAAGAAAGCATTCCGGATTGGGTTTGATGAATTTGTCAGCGGACAGAAATGGAACGGTCTCAAGGGAGTTCATCTCAACAACTTCTGGAACGACCCGAGCTTTTTGAGGGAGAAACTTCATCTTGACTTCTGCAGGACCAACAACATAGCCGCTCCGAGAGGCAACTATGCAAGGCTCTCAATCAATGACACAGTATTTGCGTTCTACTCTCTTGTGGAGCACATCAACAAGGATTTTCTTACATCACGTTTCGGAAGCAGTTCGGGAGATTACTTCAAGGCCGTGGATGCGATCGGTGCTACAAGTGATTATTATTCCGACTTCAGATGGCTTGGCGCAGATACTTCTCTTTACCTGAATCACTATGAGCTGAAATCCAATCTTACAAACAGCCCGTGGAGAAAACTCGTAACATTCATTGACACTCTCAATCATTCGGCAGATATCTCGACTTCTCTGAAGTTTCAGCTGAACACTGAGAATTACTACAAGGCAATGGCAACAGACATCGTGCTTGGAAATCTTGATGCATACATTTACACAAGCCGTAACTTCTACGTATACTTCAATCCTCCTTCAAATAAGATTGACTGGATAGTATGGGATGCAAGTCTGAGCTACGGCGGCCTGCCGGGCGGCCCGTCAAACATTGAACAGCTTCCGGTAACCTTTGTGAGCAGTGATACAGCGAGACCGCTCTTTGCAAGGATTGTGAACAATCAAACGCTGAAGAATGAATACCTGCTTGCACTGTGCAGAGTTTACAATACCAACTTCACAACATCCGCGCTTTATCCAAAAATAGACAGCCTTGTAAGCATGATCAGGCCTTTTGTCTATGAAGACCAAAGGAAGATGTTCACCAATCAGCAGTTTGAAACAAACGTGATCAGTGATATCACGGTTTCAGGCAGAAGAATACCGGGCATCAAATCATACATATCACTAAGGCGCTCCAGCATTCAGTCACAGCTGAATGCACTGGGAGTTGACTGCAGTGTGGGGATCGAACCCGGGCAAACTCAGATCGCGGAGGACTTTGCACTTAAGCAGAACTATCCCAATCCGTTCAATCCTTCAACAAACATAGAGTATGCACTTCAGAAGGAAGCTGTCGTGACTCTTGCAATATTTGATGCGCTCGGAAGGCAAGTGGCTGTGCTCGTAAACGGTGAAACTCAAAACGCCGGAGATTATCTGCTTCAATGGAACGGGCTTGACCAGATGAATAATGCAATGCCTGCAGGACTTTATTTCGTCAAACTTTCCGCAGGAAATGGAAGCAGTTCATTTGTGACCACCAGGAAGATGCTCCTTATTAAATAGATCAGAAATGACACGATACAAATCGTTGTTTTTCTCTGCTTTTCTGTTCTTACTGTTAACCATGCAGAGCATCTGTTTTTCACAGCCGTATCCGGGTTACACACTGTACACATCCACATCCACAAGAACAAACCTCATTGACCTGAACAATAATGTTGTGAAGTTCTGGAATCATACAAGAAGCGGCGGATATTCGGTTTACCTTTTGCCGAACGGTGATCTTATGAGGCCGGCACTGTCAACCAATTCAACCATTAACGGCGGTGGTGCTGCGGGAATTGTTCAGAAGTATTCCTGGAGCGGAACACTTCTCTGGGAATATACTTACAGCAGTAACAGTATTCGCTCGCATCACGACATTTGCCCGATGCCGAACGGAAATGTTCTTCTCATTGCATGGGAAGTGAAGACGGCCGCTCAGGCTGTGGCCGCGGGACTTAATCACAGTGCAGTGATCTGGCCTGACCATATCGTTGAGATACAGCCTTCAGGCACAAACGGCGGAACCATTGTATGGAAGTGGCATTTCTGGGACCACCTCATTCAGGATTACGATGCTACCAAAGCAAATTACGGAGTAGTTGCAGATCATCCGGAACTGCTTGACATCAATGTGGGCAGCGCCGGTTCAGGTGACTGGATGCACATAAACGGCATAAGCTACAACGCAAGACTTGACCAGATCGTAATTTCTTCACATGAGCTTGATGAAGTATATGTGATTGACCACAGCACAACAACAGCGCAGGCGGCGGGACATACCGGCGGAAGATATGGCAAAGGCGGTGACATACTTTACAGGTGGGGAAGGCCTTCAAACTACAGAGCTCCCGGCTCGCAGGTTTTCAATGTTGTTCACAGCAGTGTGTGGGTTCCCGACAGTGTTCCGGGAGGCGGGCACATAATGGCATTTAACAACCGTGAAGGCACAAATGCTTCGCATGTTGTTGAGATTGTACCGCCGGAAGACAGCGCCGGTTTCTATTCTTATACACCGGGAAATGCTTACGGCCCCTCTTCACCGTTATGGACATATGCGGCAAGCGGTTTTTATTCCACGCATCTCGGAGGTTGCCAAAGATTGCCAAACGGAAACACAATGCTTGCCGAGTCAACCGACGGCAAACTCTGGGAAGTGAATTCAGCAGGCACAGTTGTATGGAATTATAACCCCGGAGGTGAGGTGGTCAGAGTCCTGAGATACGGTTACGATCATCCCGGGCTCTCGTCTCTCGTTTCAAAACTCAATCTTACCGCTGCTGTTGAAGGCTTTTATGATGCTGGCGCAAACAATATGCGTATGAGCGATACACTGACCGTCTTCCTGAGAAACTCAACATCACCGTATGCTGTGGTTGATTCCGCAAAGTCAATTCTCAACAGCGGTACTCTAACGGGATTGTTCAGCTTCGGCAAAGCTTCAACCGGAAACTATTACCTTGCTGTCAAACACAGGAACAGCATAGAAACATGGAGTCCGTCTGCCGTAACAATGACGATCGGCTCAACAACAAATTTCAACATGACCTCGTCAGAATCTCAGGCATACGGAAGCAATCTTGTAATTGCTGACAATTCTCCCTTGCGATATGCAATTTACAGCGGAGATGTAAATCAGGATGCAACAGTAGATGCCGCTGACCTTGCAATTATTGATAACGACGCTTTCAATTTTGTTTCCGGTTATGTTGGAAGCGACCTCAGCGGTGACAATACGGTTGACGCTTCCGATGCTTCAATTGCAGACAACAATGCATTCAATTTTGTGGGAAGGATAAGGCCCTGAACAAGACAATCATTCTTTACAAACAAACTCAACTATTTCTTAATTAAAGGAATGAACTTTATGAAATTCAGACCGTCCGGTGCAACATACATTCTGCTCATGTTGTTTATGACATTGCTATCCGGCATTTCAATCGCTTCTGAACCGTATCCCGGCTACACGCTCTACACTGCAAGCGGTACGAGAACCAATCTTATTGACCTGAACAACAATGTGATAAAGTTCTGGAACCATACAAGAAGCGGCGGCTATTCTGTTTACCTGCTTCGCAACGGCGACCTGATCAGGCCTGCCCTTTCGTCTAACTCCACAATTAACGGCGGCGGGGCGGCAGGAATTGTTCAGAAGTATTCGTGGAACGGCACACTGCTGTGGGAATATACTTACAGCAGCAACACTATACGCTCGCATCACGACATCTGCCCTATGCCGAACGGAAATGTTCTCCTGATCGCATGGGAGGTGAAGACTGCCGCAGAAGCAGTTGCGGCAGGACTCAATCACAGTGCTGTTATCTGGCCGGACCATATAGTAGAGATACAGCCGTCAGGTACAAACGGCGGAACAATTGTGTGGAAGTGGCACTTCTGGGATCACCTCATACAGGACCACGATCCTACAAAAGCAAACTACGGAGTCGTTGCAGACCATCCGGAACTGCTTGACATCAATGTTGGCAGTGCCGGTTCAGGCGACTGGATGCACATAAACGGTATCAGCTACAACGAGCGCCTTGACCAGATAGTTATCTCATCGCATGAACTTGATGAAGTGTATGTGATAGACCACAGCACAACCACTCAGGAAGCAGCCGGACATACCGGAGGGAGATACGGCAAGGGAGGAGACATTCTTTACAGATGGGGAAGGCCGGCAAATTACAGAGCGGCGGGCTCTCAGGTTTTCAATGTTGTCCACAGCAGTGTGTGGGTTCCCGACAGCGTTCCGGGAGGAGGACACATCATGGCATTCAACAACAGGGAGGGCACAAATGCATCACATGTAATTGAAATTGTACCGCCGGAAGACAGTGCCGGTTTTTACTCACATACGCCCGGGACTGCTTACGGTCCCGCTGCTCCGGTATGGACTTACGCCGCTAGCGGATTTTACTCGACTCACCTTGGGGGATGCCAGAGGCTTCCCAACGGAAATACAATGCTCGCGGAATCTACCGACAGAAAACTCTGGGAAGTGGATTCACTTGGAACGGTAGTATGGAATTTCTCCCCGGGTGTTGAAGTGGTGAGAGTGCTCAGATACGGATTTGATTATCCCGGGCTCGTCGGCATTTCGGAAAATGAGACCGTTGCTCCCGGTAGTTTTGAGCTTGGTCAGAATTATCCGAATCCGTTCAACCCCGTTACAAAGATCACTTTCTCTGTTCCGGCATCTTCAAACGTAACTGTAAAGATCTATGATATTCTTGGAAATGAAGTGAAGACGCTTGTTGACAATCTGAGGAAGGAAGCAGGAAGCCATACGGTACTGTGGGATGCCACAGACAATAACCGAAAGGCGGTTTCATCGGGAGTCTATTTTTACAAAATGACATCGGGCGAGTTCAGCAAGACAATGAGAATGATTCTGACGAAGTAAGCAGAAACTTTTTTCGCTGTACAATAAAGCCGGCAATATATATTGCCGGCTTTATATTTTACCGCATAAATGAGATCTGTTCCTCTACTTGATCATCAGCAACCTAATGCTTTCTGAAAGCTCAATGCCGCCCCTTGAAGTAAAATAAAGCCTGCAGAAATATACACCCGAGTTTAGGCCCTGGCCGCTGAACATGGTTTCGTAACTTCCGGATGCCAGTTCTCCCGAAAGAAGAGTTGAAACCTCTCGGCCTGTAACATCAAACACCTTAAGCATCACAGATCCCTTTTCAGGAATATCAAACCTTATTGTTGTTGAAGGATTGAACGGATTCGGATAATTCTGATCTAATGAAAAACTCCCGGGTGATTCGTTGCTTATTGCTACAGTCAGCGGAATGTCCTGGGTAGTGAGCCTTACCGGCGAAGCTGATCCTCCGCTCGGATTAACCGTATTGACTCCGCTCGGCCAGATGCCGTCAGCGTCAGTAATGAATGCCGCAAGTGATGCATCACTCAGTCTGTGAACATTTATGCGCCTTACTCCGCCCGCAAGCACATTGGGAATCACGCCTCCCCATCTTCCGTTCCTTGCATCCACACTGTCTATGTAGTACTGAACCAGCGATGTCATTACTGAGGAGCTTATTCCGTCGTCTTCAAGGATCGCCATTGAAAGCGGCCTGCCGCTTCCTGCAGTATTGTCGTAAACAGCCACAATGTTCTTCGGGGTCGCAAGAGTAATTCCGTATATGCCCGTGCCGCATCTGTTATTGGCTGAATCAAGAAACTGAAGCACCCGGATCGAATCGTTCAATGCAAATCTATGATAAGTGCTCCCGTTGCCGGCGCTGTCAAGCGTGATCGTTGGATAAACATAATTGCCCGCCGTAAATCTTGCGTTGCCTGAGTGTGCAAAGCCGAACCATCCCGTATAACTGCCCTGCGAATTGGTTACAAGAGAATCATAACCGCCGGGCGTTGAGAGACTTGTAGCCGATGAAAATCTGAAGCTTGATCCGTTGATGAAAATAGGATTCCCAGCCCCCGAATTGTTTCCGCCGAAATCTGCAAGGATGCAAGCCTGCGAAAAATACCTGTACTTCGTATTCGGAATCAGTCCGGAGACAGTTGCCCTGAATACATAAGGAAGTCTTGTGGCACTGCCGGAGCAGATATATTGAGGAGTAACAACACCTGTGTAGTTGCCTTGAACAAGCTGTGCATCCGCTTTAACGGCCATTGCGAAAAACACAATTGCAATCAGTCTTGTGATCTTCATTGCCTTATTGTTAATGTTAGCAAAGTCGTTGATTCTTATCAGTTATCTCAGCAGTATCATCTTCCTTGTCACTGAAAGTCCTTCCGTATCGATCCTGTAAAAGTATGCACCGCTTGAGAAGTCTGATCCGTCAAATTCAGCTTCGTAAGAACCGGGTTTCTGATATCCGCTAAAAAGTACGGCAACTTCCTTTCCGGAAATATCATAAACGGAAAGTCTCACAAAACGATAGCTGTCTATGCTATACCTGAACCTCGTCACGGGATTGAAAGGATTCGGATAATTCTGGCCGATACTGAATGAAGCGGGAATTTCGCTGTTCAGACTCTGTATCCCTACGATCTGATTTTCGTCCCTCTTCCAGGCGGCATTTGCTTCGGTCCCGGCAAAAAGGAATCCGTCCGCGAAAAGAAGTGCGCCCACTGTCTGGTTTCCCAATCCCTGATTTCTCTGAGTCCACGTTTGACCGTTGTCATGAGTCACAAAAACTCCGTATTCATATGTTCCTGCAACAATGTGACTGCCGTTTATTGCAAGAGAATATATGCTCACAGTGTCAAGAGTTGTATGCGTCCAGTTTGTACCGCTGTTTGTGGAAATGTAAACGCCGCTGAAATCTGTTCCTGCAACCATAGTGGTTCCGCTCATTGCAAGAGATCTTACCGATTCGTTGTTGAGAGATGTCTGTACCCATGACGATGCGCCGTTTGTGGAATAGAACACGCCGTTGTAAGTTCCCGCATATATCGTATTTTCCTTCTGCACCAGCGACAGGCAGATCTCCTGGAATGAAGTCTGAGACCAGTTGAATCCTCCGTTGGTGGAAATGTGAAATGCATAACCTCCTCCGGCATAGACGTTATTACCGTCAATTATTATGGAGTATATCACCTCATTGTTAAACGGAGATTGTATCCACGATGCACCGTTGTCTGATGAAATGTAAACCCCGTTATCGGTGCCGGCATAGATTCTGCCGTTGCCGTAAGAAATGCAAGGAACATTCTGTGTTGTAAGTGAGGTCGGATTCCAAGACGCTCCCGCATTTGTGCTTGCATAGATCCCGAACCCGCCTGTTCCTGCATAGATCGTGTTACCCTGCTTCAGGTATGAGAATACAGCCGTATTGTGAAGCTCACAGAAGGTCCAGCTTGTACCGCCGTTTGATGAATATCTTAATCCTGTCGGAAGACCTGCAAAGACATTGTTGCCGCTGAATGCAAAGCATCTGACTATCTCGCTTGCAAATGCAAAGTTTGAAAAAGTTGTGCCGTTGTTATCGGCTCTTATGATCCCGGCATCTGTGCAGGCATACACATACTGCCCGACGGTTGCCATATTGTAAATAATGCCTGTGCCGGCGGATGTGATCTGCCATGTTTGTCCGTTGTTCGAAGTGTAATAGATACCGTTGTTGTTTGTTCCGGCATAGGCATATGTCCCTGAAGCGGCCATGGAAAAAACATCCCGGTTATTGAAACTCGTCTGCGTCCAGTTTGCGCCCCCGTTTGTCGAAACATAAACTCCGAAACCGCTTGTGCCCGCGTACAGATAACTTCCGCTGCCGGTTATCGAATACACTTCCCTGTTGTTCAGGGAACTTTGGGTCCAGCTTGTACCTTCATTTGTCGAAATGTAAATTCCCTCATTGGTACCGGCGAACACTGTCGCCCCGTTTACGTAAACTGCAGATACGATCTGAGTCGCAAGGGAAGTCTGTGACCAGCTTGCACCGTTATCAGCGGATATGTAAAGGCCGTACAGGCTGGTACCGGCGAATATCTTCTGGCCTGAAACAGCAAGCGAATAGACAGTTCTGTTATTAAGCGCAGACTGCGACCACGTTGCGCCATTGTCTGCTGATCTGTAAACACCGTAAAGATTTGTACCGGCATATACATTTGAACCTGAGATTGCCACTGCTCTTATATCCCCCCGGTCTATGCCGGAGGAAGTCTGAATCCATTGTGCTGAAACTGAATCTGAAAACAGTATCACGAGCAGGAAGCAAAGCAATGATCCCAATCGAAAGTACATATCGTTCTCCCGGATTATTTGTTAGGTTTTGTGTGGTTGATTTACAAAATTAGGCAAACCTGCTCATAATCTGAATGCAATTATTCCGTTTTCAGGGGGTGTTACGCAATGGTGTCCAAAACGTTTTCTAAAATCAGAAATTGAGGTGAATACAGTTCAAAAATAAAAGCTTTTTCGATTGTCGCAGGAACAACCCGCCTCATCCTAATGCCGTTAAGAAATTGTGAGCTTTGGCGTAAGCGTGAAT
>CAZTQR010000067.1:0-17798 GCA_964615795.1 uncultured Ignavibacteriaceae bacterium | reverse complement strand
CACAGATTGCACGACTGAACTTCTTCATTCGTGCATTCGTGGCAGATGTTTTATTGACGGAAAAAACTCAATATGCTTTTCGTCTCTTTCACAAGTACCGGCTTTGCAGAGATTCGCTTAATCACCGGGAAGAGCTTATAAGCCACGAATACACGAATAACGTCATTCGTTGTTTTGACTTCACAGATTGCACGACTGAACTTCTTCATTCGTGCATTCGTGGCAGATGTTTTATTAACGGAAATAAACTCAATATGTTTTTCGTCTCTTTCCCCAGTCCCTGCTTTGCAGAGATCCGCTTGATCAGCGGGAGGAGCTTTTTGCCACGAATACACAAAGTACATTTTGCATTGGATTGAAATCGGTAACAGACACCGGAGAATCGGGCAGAGCTGTTCTTATTGACCCTCAGTTGTGACAAAAAAACTGTCAGTTGTGAAGTGAACCTTCTATGTGTGTTTAAGAAATCACATTTGAAGATTGTTCGGCATTCAGATTTACACCAACTCTTATCGCCTTGAGATTTGAGACACCCTGCAATTCCTCCAACTCAAACTCTTCCAGATCTTTAAGAAGAATTTCCTTTGACTGAAGAAACTTTATGTACTCCAGATATTCACCGATCTCTTCTCTTGCAGCATAAACCAGCGCGATCTTTGCCGGTTGAGTCAGGCGTTCATTCACACCTTTGATCTGGACTTTGTCAATTCTCTTCTTAAGGATCTCGTATCTGACATTGTATGTTCCGTCAACATCAAATTTCTTTTCATCATACCTGAACCTGATTGACAATGGCGATCCCTGAATTAGTATGAGGTGCGCTGTATCAAGAGGAACAGGCAGTTCGGATTTCATCTTAGCAGTCTCTCTGGCAATTTTGCACATGATGTTTAACTGCCAGATGCGTAGATTATTCAGATACAGCATTTCGAATTTTCGGTCCTTCACCATTGACTGGCCTACATAAATTGTATGATCCACACCGTCTGTCTTGAACCTCTCAAAATAGTGCGGGAACACTTCCTGAATCTTTGGCTGCTCTGCATCAAGCACAGATGCAATAAGGTTATTGATGCCCGAAGCACTGTCTTCATACTGTCTCCTTTTTTTGTAGATCACTCCCAGTTTTCCATCCAGTCTTTCAATATATTCTTCAAACAATTTTCTGTTGCTTTCATTCAGTGAGCCGAAGTGCCTCAGCACAGGATTCAATTCTTCCCTCACAAACCATTTTGCATTTGCCACATCCGGGCTGTCAATGCTTACTTGAAGCAATTTGATCTTCTCATTTATTTTATGCCTTAACTGCTCCAATGCAAGATTGCCCTTTGATTCTGAGAACCTGCCAATCGTTTCAGAAGCAAGCTCCAGATTCTCAATAAGATCATCATTGATTGAAATACTTCGGTGCACGGATGAATTTCTGATATCAGACAATCCGTAGAGGGAATAAACATTGTCAAATACTATGTCTTCGATCTCTACAATTCTGCCTTCGATTCTTTCAGACAACACCACTGCTGCCGCTTCCCTAAAACGCCATTCAAGCGATGGATGAATAGCCGTGCATTTCTCTTTAATGATCGCATCTATTCTGCTGTCTCTGTCATCCATGATTCCGGAAACTGCCAGAGAGAGCAATGGAAACAGTTCACTTAACTTCAGAGCGTTAATCGGACTGATCATTCCCGGAGTGGAAGAACATAATTCAAGGACGCCCACTATCTCATCTTCATGTATAAGGGGTGCGACAAGAATATTTCTTATACCAGTCTTAAGTATTGACTCTTCAAGCTTGCTGCGTCTTTCCTTATTTTTAAGATCATGGCAAATTGAGATCTTCTTTTTGATTATTGCCTGTCCGTGAATTGTATCTTCATTGATTGGTTCGCCCGAATTCTCTGCATCTGCTCCAATAAAACTGTAACCGATCTTCGTAAATGAGAGCGCATTTATCACGGAACTGCCGTTATAAGAAGAAAGTCCAAGCAGAAGTCCGGGGCAATTGATAAGTGAACGAAGCTTGTGCTGAAGCTTCAGAAAACCGGACAATATGGTGACAGAGTCCTTCTCAAGAAGATCATTCTTAATGTCGGAAATAATTGCAGTGTCTGTAACGTTTATCAGATTGACAACGAGGAATCCCCGGAATACATAGTTTTCAGGCTCCAGAAGCTCCTTCATAAAATTGATATCGTATATCCGCATTTTTGCCTCTGTCAATTGCTCCTGTGTGAGTTTTTTGGGCGTGGTCTTGCAGTGAATATGAAGAAACTCGTTTGCCGTATTCACTTTGAAATGCCTGTCAAGGCCGGTAACAGGGTCTGTGACCTTAAAAATTATAGGTATTGAGAAATGCGCGTTCACATCATAATGGACCTTCAGGATCGATGCATATCCTGCCATGTTCTTGCCATAGTCAAATACTTCATCACTGATATTTCTTTCTGCTATTACATTCTTGTTTTCATAACCCGTTACAGTCCTGAAACCGGGAGTTGCAAAGAAGAACTCTTCACTGAAAGCCTTTGAAGCGGCATAAGTATGACGCGTATAGAATGCTTCAGGAAACACAAACATCATCATCTCTTTCAGCAGTTCTTCATTTTCATTGATCACATCCTGCTTAAGATCGGTTGAAAGGAACGGATGATCGCTTCCAAGCTTCTCAATAATCTCTTTGGCAAATCTCCCTTTGAGAGATTCATCATTAACAGATATGCCGCGGATGTACTCAATTAGCTTCTCAAAGCTAAGCGCAGTTTCAAAATGCAGCGCGCTCTTATACCTGTCCTTGAGTGACTTTCCTCTTGTAAGTACAAACTGAGTGAAGTCATCAACACCGATATTATCGTTGATCACAGTCAATTATTTATGGTTGAATTTACTGAATTGAATCGAAGTCTGAAAACTATTTTTTGTACCCGATAGATCTGCAATTCCTGCTGAATAATCAACTGCGAAAGATTGTGAAGGGCAAATGTTAAACGAGGCTCGGTAAGAACACTAAGAGAAATAGCTTAGGAGTATTGCTGTAGGGAAAGGTAGTATCATATTTTCGCCGTTATTGGTGTTCCCAAACTTTTGCTCGAAAGCATTTTTCAAAGTGTTGCAAGTATAATTGCAATCTTTCCCCGAAGGGGTGGATTCCCATGGTCTACCACGCTTGCGGCTTGTACAGCTTTGTTTGGTTTCAGCGGGCAGGCAGCAGCTTACCGTAAAAGTGCAAAGATTGAAAAGAGGTGTTATACTTGTTGGTAGCTCCTCGTTTCACTCGCAGAACACCTAAACAGGAGCATTATCTGTAAGTTGCTAGTATTATCTGCAATGAATAATTTTATTTTCAGGTTTTCCGCTGAAATAATTTCTTATGAATGGCATAAGTTTACATATCAAGAGTATGGTCTGCGGACGCTGCATTAAAGCAGTAGAAGATATTCTCCGAAAGGCAGGGATAGCGTTTACCAGCGTTACGCTCGGTGAAGCGATCGTTCATGAACCTCTTAGTCCACAGTCAAAATCAAAGCTCGAAAAATTGCTTGAAGAGTCAGGATTCGAACTGCTTGAACTGGGGAGATCAGTACTTGTATCTAAACTGAAGACCCTTGTAATAGAACAGATACACCGCAGCAATGAACCGTTGAAAGTCAATTTCTCCGCCTACCTTTCTGAAAACCTGAATCATGAATATTCATATCTGAGCCACTTATTCTCATCTGTTGAAGGGATTACCATTGAAAAATTCATCATACGACAGAAGATCGAAAGAGTCAAAGAATTGTTGTTTTACAACGAACTCACTCTGTCCGAGATCGCATACATGCTTGACTATAGCAGTGTTGCGCATCTCTCTTCACAGTTCCGGAAGGAAACAGGAATGACCACATCGCAGTTCAAACAAATGGGAAAACCCGGGCACAGGTCCCTTGACGGGCGTTTGCCATAATTTTGTAACATTATCACAAAGTTTTGAAATTGATTCGGGGATAAATTCCCTATTTTTGTTATAGAGTGAATAAGCTTATAAACATACTTGCTGTAATTCTTCTGCTGGCAGGAAACACCGGAGTTACTACGGTGGTACATTACTGCGGCGGAAGTGCCATGCTGAGCGGGATAGCAACAGGCATATCTGTTCCGGACTGCGGAATGGATCATGCAAAGTATGAAGCCAGCGAATATTCAGGTCGTGGGATCAGCGGAACTGATAACTGCTGTTCAAACAGTTTTCTTACACACAAAGTAACCGATGAATACTCCAAACTTGAAATCCTTGCATCACTTCAGTTTGGGAGTGAAGTTGTTCATCCGGCTTCTGATCCCGGTTTACCACTGAAGACGAATGAACTCTTTACATACTTCTCATACAGATCTCCGCCAATTCCCGGCAGAGATATCCGCATATTCTTTTCTTCATTTCTGATCTAGGCCCTCAGTCTCCCTGACATTGCCGGACCGGCATATTTATTCCAGGGGCAGAATACCACCTGACTGAAAATGTCCGTTCTTGAGTCATTCAAACAGGAATCCATTGCTTCCTGATTCGGGGATTCCGTTTAAATTAATTTGCGGTGTACACACCAAACTTACTTGAAAAATGAAACTGTTAATAATAGCCATAATGCTTTGGCCTTACAATTCTTCCGGAATGAGTGATTCCTTGCAGAAGCATTTCTCTGCCGGACTGGATGAACTTGTCACAGCTTCGCTGGAATCAAACCTTAGCCTGAAGCCGGCAGATCTTGAAAGGAAAATGCTCGATTCAAGGGTTGATCAGGTTAACAAGCAACCTTCTCCAATGCTTGAGTTTATGGTTGACTTCCTTCCGGTGACATTTTCACATGCAGGTGAATACGGATTGTTCTACACACAGCCGTTGCAGCTGTTTGGCAAGACCGGCGCGAATGAGCAGCTTGCAAAGAAGAACACTGAATGGGCCGGCATAATGAAAAGAGAGATCGAATACGAACTGATAAAATCTGTGAAGGAGAACTATTTCATGCTCTCAGTTACCGAGCGAATGCTTGATTTCAATTCGGAGTTTCAGGAAATCCTTGAAGGGATAACCAGATCTCTTGAGATAAGATACTCGGTCGGCAAAGGAAGTCAGTATGAGATACTCAAGAGCAACAATGAATCACAGGAACTGATTCTTGAGGAGATCGAGCTGAGAAACAACAGCAGGATCCTGATAAACAATCTCCGGAAACTGACTAACCTTAATCTTCCGGATAGCTTCAAAACCAGGAATACGGAGATACTGAGAAGCATTGAACCCCCGGTACTGGATACAGCAGATCTTGTATCACAATTGCGCGAGAACAATCCGGAGCTATTGTATCTTGAACAAAATAGATCTGAAGCGGCTTTGCAAAGAAACATAGCTGAACTGGAAAAGGACCCCGAGATCATTCTCCGTACGGGATACAGATATATGCCTGATGTGGGGGAAAGTTTCCTTCAGTTTGTGATAGGTGTGGGACTGCCCTTCATGCCGTGGAACAAGAGAAAAATTGATGCAATGGTCAGTGAGAAGATGATCGAGGAAGAGAAGGCAGGGGCAGAAATTGCATCAGCGGAATGGAACCTCAGGAATGAGATGAGGAACCAACTTGTAAAACTGAATTCCGCTCTGGAGAAGATCAAATTCTATTCCGGCGTGCTGATACCACAGGCGGAGCAGACTTTCAGGGCATCCATGATTGCATATGAAACAGCATCCGCCGATTTCATGAATGTGCTGGATTCTTACAGAGCGCTCAGAGAGAACAGGCAAAGGTACATTGTCGGGCAGACAGAATATCTGATCAGGATTGCCGAACTGGAAATGCTCATCGGCCGTCAAATTTTAACCATCAACTGACATGAAAAAAATCGCAATCACAATAGCCCTGTCTTTTGCGGCAATTGCCGTTGTTTACGCAGCTTATCATTTCTTGGTGCAGGATGACAAGGGTGAAACCGGATCGGGCAAGACAGAACTTTATATATGTCCCATGCATCCGGAGATCCAAAGCGATCATCCGGGAGTGTGCCCGATATGCCACATGGATCTTGTGCTGAAGGAGGAAGTTGCAGGTTCAGCGGAAGATCAGGACGGATCTACGGAAATGAAAGTGACCGGAGAAGTGACGCTGTCCCCATCGCAGCAGGTCATGGCAAATGTTCAGACTGAAGTTGTAAAGGTCAGAGAGTACAAGCATGAACTTACACTCGACGGTTATGTTAAGGCCCCCGAAAACAACATGAGAAGGATTGCGACTCCGGTTTCTGGCAAGATCGTAAAAATGTATCTGAACTACGAAGGTCAAAATGTTACAAAGGGCATGAAGGCTTTCGATATTTATTCGCCGGAGATCTACTCTGCACAGAAAGAATATCTGCTTGCACTTCAGAACTATGAAAGAAACAGAAACAGCGAATACGGTCTTGTGAGAGAACAGGCCGAAAACCTTCTGAATTCAACCAGAACAAGACTGAAGTTATGGGAGGTAACCGCAGAGCAGTTAGCAGAGCTGGAGCAGAGCAGAGAAGTGCCGGACTTCATTACTGTACGCTCGGGTTACAACGGCATTGTCACAAGGAAGATCGATAATGAAGGTCAGTGGGTCATGGCAGGAGAAGGCATACTGGAACTTGCCGACCTGAGCACACTCTGGATAATTGCCAAGGTGCCGGAATCAGATCTGTCTCAGGTAAAACTCGGGCAAACAGGCATCATCACATCTGTGTCGTACCCGGGCGAGACTTTCACCGGAAAAGCAAATTTCATAAGCCCCGTTCTTGATCCTGAGACGCGAACACTGGAAGTAAGGTTTGATGTTTCCAACAGGAACTACCGCCTGAAGCCCGATATGTATGTAAGAATTGACATTGCCTCCGCAGGGTACGAGTGGAATATAACAGTTCCAAGAAATTCGGTGATCAGAACGGGCAAGGAAGATCTTGTCTATGTAAGAACCGGGAAGAACTCATTTGCTCCGAGAAGAGTGGCCGTGGGAGGAGAGAAGGAAGAATTCTATCTGATCGTATCAGGGCTGAGCGAAGGTGAGGAAATAGTGACAAGCGCAGGTTTTCTCCTCGACAGCGAGAGCAGGATCAGGTCCGGTTCAACGTCAGGCAGTTCACACACCCATGATGCCGGAAATACAAAGGATGAACAACTGAATCCTGAAAGTGATGTAATGAAAGACATGAAGGAACACAATCACTGAAGAAATTTTTCAAATACCATAAACGCCGGAGATACCGGCAAGGAGTTAAAAAATGAAAACAGGAAATAGCTGGCTGAAACTTTACACACTGGCAGTGATCGTGCTGATTCTGACAGCGGGCTGCGGAGACAAGGGAAACAAAGGCCAATCGGGATCAGAGTCAAATCGTCATATGGAAACTGATTCAATGAATGATATGAACCACGGAACGGACCGGAATGCAATGCATGAGAAAAACGCCAAAGGTGATTTTGAACATATCATGATCAACTTGCCTACAATGCAATGTCAGATGTGCAAGGAGAACATTGAGACGGCTGTAAACAAACTTGATGGAATTGAAAGCGTGGATGTTGACAAGAAGGAGAAAGTTGCTCACATAAATTTTATGAAAGACAGGACCGATGCCGCAAAGATCGAAAGTGCAATAACTGAGGCGGGTTATGATGCAAATGACAAGAAAGCGGACCCCGAAGCATACAGCAAGCTTGACGACTGCTGCAAACTTCCAAAAGACAGGAAGAAAAAATAAACCATAACATGCGATGATAGAGAAGATCATAGATTTCTCGGTCAGGAACAGATTTGTCATTCTGGTTGCATATTTATGCTTAATAGGGTACGGGGTTTACAGCATGGTGAATACGCCTGTTGATGCTATTCCTGACCTTTCGGAAAATCAGGTGATAATCTGGACTGAATGGATGGGCAGAAGTCCGCAGATCGTTGAAGACCAGATAACATATCCGCTTACGACCGCGCTCCAGGGAATGCCCAAAGTAAAGGCGGTCAGGAGCACATCAATGTTTGGGATGAGTTTCATCTATGTGATATTCGATGACAACGCAGACATCTATTGGGCCAGAAGCCGGGTGCTTGAGAAGCTTTCTCAGGTACAGTCTTCTCTGCCGCAGGGCGTGATACCGGTAGTGGGACCTGACGGAACAGGGGTCGGACATGTGTACTGGTATCATCTGAAGAGCGGCAAGTATGACCTGGGTGAACTTCGCACATTGCAGGATTTCTATTTCAAGCTGGGACTGCAGTCAGTGGAAGGAGTGGCCGAAGTGGCATCAGTCGGAGGATTTGTGAAACAATATCAGATAGACATTGATCCCAACAGACTGAACGGATACGGGCTGAGCGTAAACGATGTGGTCAGCGCAGTGAAGATGAGTAACCGCGATGTGGGCGGAGGCAACATTGAATCTTCAGATGCAGAATACTTTGTGATAGGCAAAGGTTACATAAATAAGGTAAGCGACATCGGGGAAATAGTTCTGAAAGCCGACGGCGGAATTCCTGTTACCATAAACGATGTCGGAACTGTGCAGCTGGGCGGGAATCCGAGGCGCGGTCTGCTGGACCAGAATGGTGAAGGAGAAGTTGTAGGCGGCATCATTGTCATGCGTTACGGCGAGAATGCTCAGACCGTCATAGACAGAGTAAAGGAGAAACTGAAGGATCTGGAAAAGGGTCTGCCTCCCGGTATCTCCGTTGAGACATCATATGACAGAAGCGATCTTATCTCAAAATCGATCGCAACTCTCAGGGATGCTATAATCGAAGAGTCGATCATCGTAAGTCTGATTGTACTGATATTTCTGTTTCACTTCCGAAGCGCAGTGAGAATACTGATCGAGATACCTGTTGCAATCCTGATCTCATTCATTCTGATGAGGCAGTTTGACATAACATCAAACATAATGAGCCTTGGCGGGCTCATTATATCAATAGGAATACTGGTTGATGCTTCCATCGTGATGGTGGAAAACGCATACAGGAATATCGCGCTTGCGCAGGAAAAGGGGACGCCAATTGATTACAAAGAGATCTCTGCGAATTCGGCAAAGCAAGTAGGGAGAGCTATATTCTTCTCCGAGGCAATCATAGTTATCTCGTTCCTGCCTGTATTCATGCTGGAGGGACAGGAGGGAAAGCTGTTTCACCCGCTTGCTTTCACAAAGACATTTGCAATTGCAGGTTCTGCCCTGATAACTGTTACACTGGTTCCTGTGCTGATGACTTTTTTCATGCGGGGAAAATTCTACCGCGAAGAAAAGAATCCTGTTACAAGATTCTTCAACAAGCTCTATGATCCGGTGCTGCGGCTTGCTCTCAGGTACAGGAAGACTACGCTCGCAATAAATATTCTTGCCCTTCTGATAACAGTGCCGTTGATAATGAAAACAGGAAGCGAATTCATGCCGCCCCTTGATGAAGGCAGCCTGCTTTTCATGCCTACAATGCTTCCCAATGTGTCCATTACAGAGGCGAAAAGAGTAATGCAGGTTCAGGATGCAGTAATCAAAAGCGTTCCTGAAGTTCTGTCGGTTCTTGGTAAGGCAGGCAGGGCTGAAACACCTACAGACCCGGCTCCGGTGAGCATGATCGAGACGATCATTATCCTGAAGGACAGGTCGGAATGGAGGGAAGGCATAACAAAGGCTGAGATCGTAAAAGAGCTGAACTCAAAACTTCAGATTCCCGGAGTAAGCAACGGCTGGACACAGCCCATCATCAACAGGATCAATATGCTATCGACAGGTATCAGAACAGATCTGGGGATAAAAATATTTGGTGACAATCTTGACACACTGGAAAAACTTGCCGTCAGAGCCGAAGGCTTTGTGAAAAACATTCCCGGTGCTGCGGATGTTTATGCGGAGAGAACTCAGGGCGGAACTTACATTGAGATTGACATTAAGCGCGATGCCATCACGAGATACGGTCTGAGGATTGAGGATATTCAGGAAGTGATTGAGACAGCAATTGGCGGTGAAATAACTACTACCACTGTCGAAGGGAGAAGAAGATTTCCGGTAAGGATAAGGTATCTGAAAGATTACAGGGAAGATGCCGAAGCTCTTAAGAAAGTGTGGGTATCGGTACCTCGCTCCCGCGGAATGAATCCTTCAATGCAGACTGGTATGGAGCAGTCATCAACTCCGGTGCAGTCATCCGGAAGACCGGCTCAGATTCCTTTGGGAGAACTCGTGGACGTGAAAATCACTTCGGGCCCGCCGATGATATCGACTGAGAATGCTCAGTTGAGGTCGGTAGTATTCCTGAATGTCAGGGACAGGGACATGGGAAGTTTTGTTAATGAAGCAAAGGAAGTTCTCGACAGAGACTTTGCCCCCGGTCTGCCAAAGGGATACTACTATGAATGGAGCGGGCAATGGGAAAACCAGGAACGGGCAAGAAAGCGGCTTGAGATCATTATTCCCGTCGTGTTCCTCATCATCTTTGTAATGCTCTTTATGACATTCAGGAACTTTCTGGAGGCATTACTTGTGATGCTTTCCGTTCCCTTCGCGCTTATCGGGGGAATCTACTACATGTACATACTCGGGTTGAACTTCTCAGTAGCCATCTGGGTGGGCTTCATAGCACTTTATGGAATTGCTGTAGAGACCGGAGTGATAATGGTGATATATCTGCATGAGGCGCTAGACAAAAAGCTCTCGCAGAAAAGCGGCAGCTTATCAAAGCAGGATCTGATCGACGCGACAGAAGAAGGAGCGATCCTCAGACTCAGGCCAAAACTTATGACTGTGGCAACTGCAATGCTCGGACTCATTCCCGTCATGTGGGCCACAGGCACGGGAGCTGACCTTGCCAAGCCGCTTGCAGTTCCTCTTATCGGAGGAATACTTACTTCTGCAGTTCACGTGCTGTTCGTAACGCCGGTAATATTTGTAATGATCAAGGAACACTACAGGAAGAAGGGCAGGCTGAAACAGTCTGAAATGGCTAAGTTCCTGATCACGTGAGCACTAATCATTACCCGGCAAAAGTGTTTTCCGCCGTCGGTAAATTAGCAAAGGGCTCACTTTCATTTAGAGTTAGCGCCAATTATTTTGGCGGAAAGTTGAACTTCATAAAATGAAAGGAGCCCCTCAAATGCAAAATACAAAAATTGAAACTTACAGGCCCGCCTGCAGAGGTGAATCATAAACACTGTCTGCGGTCAGGCCGTCAATCATAGGGATGACACAAATGGTGATGATTGTCCGCACAGAATTATCAGACAAAATGCGTTCGAAAAATCCGGCAACGTAATAAATTACTTACTATCAAATTTCTATTTTTGCTACTTTTTAGAAATTAAGGAAATCAAAATATGAAAGCTCTTCTTCCACTTCTCTTCAGTAACATCACATTAATGTTGACCGGCGCTGATGCATTCACATCTGAAATGCCTAAGAATGAATTAACAGCAACTTCATTTGTTCATGAATCCTCTGACATTCGTCATAACATTGCGGACGGACCTGTTGACATAAAATCAAATTTATCCGGGGATCAAACTCATAGTTTTCTTGATGAGCGGGGTATGCCGTTGATGAAGAATGATAATCACAAGGCACAAGATTCAATCGAGGGAGATTCTTTTCAGGAATACCCTTTTGCAGGAACCTCGGCTCAGGAATATTATGGATTCTCTGTCTCATCAGCGGGAGATGTTAACGGTGACGGATTCTCTGACATTATCATCGGTGCGCCGTTCAATGATGCCGGAGGTGCAGATGCAGGAAGAGCTTACATCTATTACGGAAGTTATGTGATTGATTACAATGCTGATGTGATTCTTACCGGAAATGTTGCAAACGGAAGACTCGGTTATTCTGTATCAACCGCAGGGGATGTGAACAATGACGGTTACGCAGATGTAATCGCAGGAGCAACAGGAATTTCTTCAAATACGGGAGGAGCATTTATCTATTATGGCGGCAACAGTATGAACAACGTTGCGGATGTTACATTGTCCGGTCAAAGCGCGGGTGAACAGTTTGGCTACTCTGTTTCCCATGCCGGCGATGTAAATGGTGACGGATACTCGGATGTTGTAGTTGGAGCGTATGCTTACGCGGGTTTCACAGGAAGAGCTTATGCATTCTACGGCTCAGCTTTCATGAACAATATTCCTGATCTTATCTTTGCATCAGGTGATGCAGGTTCAGGATATGGAGTGTCAGTCGCTTCCGCAGGTGATGTGAACGCGGATGGTTACAGAGACATCATAGTAAGTGAATTACTTGGTCCGGGAAGTTACGGGATGGCATTCATTTATCTTGGCGGACAAAGCATGGATAATGTTGCTGATGTTACAATGACAGGTGCTACTCCTGCAGACTACTTCGGCTCATCTGTAAATTCAGCAGGTGATATGAACGGAGACGGATTCGATGATGTGATTGTTGGTGCAATCTACTTCAATTCACAAACCGGTGCAGCGTATATTTATTACGGTGGTACAAGCATGAACAACACGGCAGATGTTACATTCAACGGTGTTGCAGGAACTGATTTCTTCGGCGGATCAGTATCAGGAGCTTGCAATGTAAACGGTGATAATTTTATGGATGTGATAGTCGGCGCAAGACAAAATGACGGTGCGGGAAGCAACAGCGGTTGCGCTTATGTTTTTTATGGCGGCACTACTGTGAATAATATTCCCGATGCAATTTTCAACGGAAGCAATGCAGGCGATCAGTTCGGCTTTGCTGTTGCAAACGCCGGCGATGTTAACAGAGACGGATATAGTGATCTCATCATCGGCACGCCGTACAATGATCAGGCAGGAACTGATGCGGGCAAGGCATGGCTCTATACAAATACAAGAAGCTATGTTAACATACCAATTGCATCGCTTTCCGGTCCTGGAGGTAATGACAATTTCGGACGCATCTCGAAGTTTGCCGGCGATGTGAACGGTGACGGCTTCGGAGATGTAATGGTCAACTCAATCATAAATCAGCAGGTGCATCTTTTCTTTGGAGGCCGGCTGATGGATAACACTGTGGATATTGTTTTCAATGCTTCTAACGGCTCGGAATCTTTTGGCATTTCTGCTTCAACTGCGGGAGATGTTAACGGGGACGGATATTCTGATATTATTATAGGTGCGGAAACATCGAACTCAACTATCGGCAGGGCTTACATTTTCTTCGGCGGAATTAACATGGACAATAATCCTGATCTTATAATCTACGGACAAAGTCTTAATCAATATCTAGGCTCTAGTGTTTCCTCAGCAGGTGATGTCAACAGTGACAATTATGATGATGTCATTGTCGGAACCGGCGGTGCGGGAAAAGCTTATGTCTATTTCGGAGGTATCAGCATGAACAATATTCCCGATGTAGAAATAACCGGTCCCGGAGGACTGAACTTTGCAGTAACAGATGCCGGTGATTTGAACGGTGATTCTTATGATGATGTTGCCGTAGGTGCTTTTCAGGATGCCGGCGGAACAGGGAAAGTTTATGTGTATCACGGCGGAAGCAATATGAACAATGTTGCAGATGTCACAATCAACGGTTCGGGCACAAACAATTATTTCGGACAAAGACTTTCAAATGCAGGCGATGTAAATGCAGACGGATTTCCCGACCTCATTGTTGCAAGCAATGTTCCGACTCAAATTGGAAATGATACAAGAGGTAAAGTGCAGATATTCTTTGGTGGACCTGCAATGGATGTTACTCCTGATATTACAATGACCGGTATATATGATTTTTTTTTCCTCGGCAATTCAATTTCTAAAGCGGGTGATTATAATAAAGACGGCTACGCAGACTTTGTAGTCGGCACATTATTAATGGGAAGAACCTATATTCATTTTGGCGGACCCTCCGTTGACAGTATTCCGGATTATATAATTTCATCCGAGAAGGTCACACAAAGTGCTACTATAGGAATGTCAGCCAGCTATGCCGGCGATGTGAACGGTGACGGAAGTCCTGACTTGATTGTGGGAGGACATAACTTTAATACTCCCGGTGCCGCTTATGTATTCACTTACTCAAATTCAACGCCTGATATTTCAGACGAAGGCTTCACAGGAGAAGCTGCAGCAGATCTGTTGGGCTTCTCCGTTGCAACTGCAGGCGACATAAACAATGACGGATTTTCAGATGTGATAGTTGGTGCAAGATTGAATGACGGAGCCGGCGTTGATGCCGGCAGAGTCTATATTTATTTTGGCGGGAATCCTATGGACTACATTCCCGAAGTGATATTGAACGGCACTTATGCGGGCGAGCAATTCGGATGGTCGGTGTCAACTGCAGGCGATGTGAATAAGGACGGTTACAGTGATGTGATCGTCGGAGCACCTCTTAATGACGCGGCTGGGCAAGATGCAGGCAGAACATACATTTTCTTCGGAGGAATTTCCATGGACAACATTCCCGATGTAATTATGACAGGACAATCAATCGGCGATCATTTTGGATTCAGTGTAGCTTCGGCGGGAAATTTTAACGGCAACGGTTTTAATGACATTTGGGATGATGTGATTGTTGGCGCATATTACAATGACGCTGGCGGAACAGATGCAGGAAGGGCTTATGTATATTTTGGCGGTAACACTATGGATAACTTTGCGGACATTCTTCTTACAGGTGTTGCACCCGGTGATATTTTCGGAATTTCAGTTGCTTCAGCAGGTGATGTCAACGGAGATTTTTATGGCGACTTGATTGTAGGTGCAAGCAGAAATGATATAGCAGGAACAGATGCCGGCGTTGCATATATTTTTTACGGAGCATTAAATCCTGACAATTTATCAGATCAATCAATCTTTGGCGGCAGCTCCGGCGATGCATTCGGTAACTCTGTTGCCGGTGCAGGTGATGTTAACGGTGACGGTTTGTCCGATGTGCTTGTTGGAGGTTACGGGAACAATCTGACCGGGGCCGATGCCGGAATGACAGGAGTTTACTTCGGAGGCAATCCGAACAGCGGTGTTGCATTCTATGGAGAAAATTCAAATGACTGGTTTGGTTTCAGTGTTGCAGGAGCAGGTGATGTTAACAGCGACGGTTATGCAGACATCCTGATTGGATCTCCTTACAATGATGCAGGGGGAAACAATGCAGGAAGGTCTTACATTTATTACGGTGGTACAAATCTATTTATTAATCCCGGAGCCGATGTTGTAATGACCGGCAAGCCATCTGATCTCTTTGGCTGGTCTGTAGCCAATGCAGGTGATATGAATGCAGACGGACTGAATGATCCGCTCATTGGTGCACACATTAACAGTCAATCTGCACCCAATGCAGGAAAGGCATATCTATATCTTTCTTCATATCCGGCTAATCATTGTGTGCTTACTCTAAAGATGATCCCGCAGGGATTTTACAATGGCGGAAATGAAACGATGAACATTTCTGATACAGTAACAGTAAATGTCAGGAGTTCATCTTTTCCATATAACATAATTGACAACGCAAAAGCAGTGATCAGCAAGACAAGCTTCTCGGCAAAGTTCTATTTCAGAAATTCCCCGTCTGGCAATTACTATCTCGACATTCGTCACCGCAACAGCATTGAGACGTGGAGTTCATCTCCGGTAACGCTGACAAGAAATGTAAATACAAATTATGATCTCACAACATCCGCAAACAAATCATACGGAAGTAACATGATACAGGTTGACAACTCACCTGTAAGATTTGCCGTTTACAGCGGAGATGTAAATCAGGACGGGATCGTTGATGCAACAGATGCTTTGCTGGTTGATAATGACGCCAACATTTTCCTGACCGGATATGTGAAGACGGATGTTAACGGAGATTATTCTGTAGATGCGACTGACGCGCTGATAGTGGATAACAATTCGTCTAACTTTGTAAGCAAGATCACGCCGTAGAGTTGAGAGGTGAGAAGTGTGAGTTGTGAATTGAGAAGTACGATGTAAGAAGTCATTGATTTTGAAATTATCGTTGCCTTTACGTTTGTCATTCCCGCTTTAAGCTTGTCATTCCCGCGAATGCGGGAATCCACTCAACATGTTATGCTTCGACCTGTCCTTGCCGTGGAAGGAGGCTCGGCATGACGCACTTCGAACTGTTCATTGTGGAGTCAGGATTTTCCTGCCTGCAGCAGGCAGGCGTCCAGAAGAAATTAGTTACATGTGTCGGAACGAAAGTCCCGACACCACAAGAAACACATCAAACACTTTCAGCGAAACATTGCCTGAAGTTCTTACATCGAACCTGATGGTTGTGGTTGGGTTGAAGAGGTAGTGTTATGAATGCAGTGCAAGAGTTGAATAATTCTATCTTATCTGCCGGTGACTCCTCCTGCCCGCACATAGCAAACCAGGCAGACTTTTTCCTGTCGGGTGCTTCACTCGGAAAACACCAAAAGTGGCGGAAGAATTCGTCTGGTACTAATTTCAATTCACTTAACCACAACCATACGCAAAGTCTTCGAATATTCTGCGGCTTTTAGTGTGTAGAAATAAACTCCGCTGGAAAGGCCCCCGTAATTCCGTGAATCAAAAGCAACTTCATGTCGTCCGGAAGGCATCCAGGTGTTTAACAAGGCAGCTATCTTTCTGCCTCCTGCATCATGCACCTCAAGTTTTACATTGCAAGCCTTGTCAAGCCTCAATACTATTTGCGTTGCCGGATTAAATGGGTTGGGAAAGTTGCCAATTAGTTCGTATTCTATTGTCATTGACTTTTCAGATTCCGTCGAAGAAGTCATATACTGAACCAGTTTCACCGTAGAGAGATAACTTCCGCACCTGCCTGTTACATATACGTCAAAATTCCTGTCAATTGTGAAATCATACACTTCACAGCCTGAGCATCTCCGATTTCTGCTGCATCAGGCGTCTCGGAACTATCGGGATTCTGTGTTCCAATATACTGATAAACATTTTTTCTGATGCGGTTGTCGGCTTCGTCGTAATTATAATACGTCACATATACCAGACTGTCTTCACGAATTATTTTCTTATGTCTTACTTGAATTATCAAATTTCTATAGTCGTACTTGATGTCTTTGTTTCGGTTAATATCATCAGTCAGCATGTTGCCGTTTGCATCATACGTGTATTGCGTTACAGAGCCCGTAACGCGCTGAAGCTTGTTTGTATTTGAATAATATGCATAGTTGAAATTGTCCATTATCGAGCCTGCTCCGTCGTAGCGTTTGAGTTCGAGTATGTTGCCGTCCTTGTCATAAGCGTTTTCAAGCTTGAAGTGGTCTTTGTACTGCTGATTGTCGTTTTCTGCTTCGAGCAGTCGGTTTGATTTGTCGTACTCGTAACTGAACGAAAGGTCGGATGTGTTGGTGAAGTTGTCATTGTAGCTTCCGGAGAATTGCTGTGACTTCACATTACCGTTCTTGTAGTAATCATTTGTGAAATCGAACAGATTTCCTGACTCCTGCATCTGTGTTATCCACTGCCTGTTGTTGTAGTAGTAGTTTGTCTTCACTCCGCCGCCATTCAACTGTTGTTGCGATACCTGTGAATATTCATTGTATGAATACTCCGCAAGCGTAACGTATTCAGGGTTAGGCGCATCCGGAGCGCCTGCATAGAACTCAACCTTGCTAAGTCTTCCTGAATAATCATAAGAATTGCGGAATGTCCGCGGACTTCCGCTTCCGTAATGCGAATACATTGTTGTCTGATCCTGTGAGTTGTATTGATTTTCCGTGATCAAAGTATCAAATCCTTCCATAATATTCCACATCTTAGTTACTCTGCCGCGTGCGTCTGTAGTAACTCTTTAGAAATGTCATGCTGAAAACTCTTTAGAAATGTCATGTTGA
>CAZTQR010000066.1:0-18027 GCA_964615795.1 uncultured Ignavibacteriaceae bacterium | reverse complement strand
TTGCGGAATCGACGGGACTCGAACCCGCGACCTCCTGAGTGACAGTCAGGCGTTCTAACCAAACTGAACTACGACTCCGTTTCTAAAGTCATGCAAATTAATGAATAAGACCGTCTTTTACAATGCACCGGTTCATCCTTACGGCAGGCAATTTCTCTAAAACGACCTGCTGTGATAAGCAATGCTTGAACCGACCCAGGTCTTGTCCTTGTTGAAATCCACACCCATCATCTTGCCCTTGCTTAGTCTTACGAGATTGTTCAGCAGAAGCGGCTTCTCACTGCCTTCTACCCAAACATAAAGCAGTCTCAGTTCCGCCTTGGCGGGAATATCCGGAGTTTCGATAACTGGTTCGTAAACTACTTTCTTCTGAAGTATGTAGTTCTCGGGATCCTTGATCGTCTCAAGAAAGCCTTTCTCAATGTCAAACTTCACTCCCACGCCGGCAAATGAAAACAACGGCTTCAGAACATAATTCTCAACATCCTCAGGGTACTTTTCAAACTCATTTAGAAACTTCGTCTCGGGCACATATTTGCTCTTAAAATAAGGCATTGAGTACTTGCTCAGACGGTAGAACCAGTTTGGATGCGCTATCCACTTCACATCAAGATCGTCCTGAAAACTGAAGTTGTACTTTATGTCCTTCCTTCTTTCAAGTTCGTCGTTTATCACTCTGTTGTAGATCCTGTCAATTGGAATTTCTCTTCCGCCGTAATTGTAGTAAAGCTTTCTGCCTCTCTTGATTATATCGGTCAGGCATATGCTCTTTATTCCGAGGTACTTTTCAGTTGCAAGAAAATCTATGTATGTCTTCTGCTTTTCAGGCTCAATGTCGATGAGCACTACATTCTCCGGATCCGAATCCCCGACAATTGACCTTCTAACCACTGCAACATACTCTTCATGATCTTTGACATAGAAATAGCTCTTTGCACCGTCAGGTAACCAGAAATGCCTGCGCATCGCTTCATTGAGGAGTTCCTGATAACAGTAAAGCGAAGCGAAGCCCTGAAGCTCTATGAGCTGAGGATGCAGGTTGCCGTCTTCACCGCGGCAGATTGCAAAGTCAAGTGAAAGCAATGAGGGAACCGCTTCTTCATTCGGCGATTCAAGTCCGGGCGGAATGGCATTTTTTGTGAACTCCCGGAACTCCTTTGTCGGAATGACTGAAGTGAGTTCTTCCGATGCCTGAATGATTTCATTGAACAGATGATCCGGTACAAAGATCGGCGTTTCTGCAATCCTGAATTCGATCTTATGGCCGCACAGCCCGTCAAGATACTTGACGAATTGTTTGTATGTATCTTCGTTGAACTGCGAGTTATACTTCTGCCTGAATTCTTTGATCATGAGGGAGAGGTATGTTGATTAGGTTAAGCTTTTGATGAAAAAAACGTAATGCGCCAAACAGCAATATGCATGGTGCAGGAATGCAGTTTGAAAAAATCCGTAACTTTAGAATCGCTCCTGTCAGTGAAAATCTTCCGGAAAAGAACCTGAAGCTCAGATAAGAAACTTTCCGTTCTCCATTACCTTTTCATCTTCGAGCCATATGTCGAAATCAATGCCAACACAGTCTATGTGAGTGGTTGAAACCCAGTCGGCGCCTGTATGCTCCGAATAAGGATGTCCGAAAGCCATGTGGATGCTGGGAAGCTTCTCGTCCTGCAGGATCTGCCCAATGACACCGTTGAGTGCAATGTTGGTACCTATCGCAAACTCGCCGACCCTGTTGCTGTTCTCATCGGTCATAGTGTATGCGGTCATGTCGTCAACGAGGTAAGAGTTGCTGGAATTCATTGACTTGATCCTGGAGTCTTCAATATCAATATACAGCGGAGAGTCCTTCAGGTCGCCGTACTTCTGGCAAAGGAAGTCACCTACAACACCGTCAACCACAAACATGCCTTCCACATTCAGCGGTGAAGTGAAGATCTCGCCTCCGGGAAGGTTTCCCCATTTGTCAACCGAGATGATGCCGCTTGTCTTAAGCCATTTAAGTTTCGGTGAAAATTCAGCGACTATGTCTGTGCCGCCTTTCGACTTTGCCCTTATGTACCTTGCCTTACGCGCCTTTTCAATCAGTCTCTGGCTGAGGTCATCCACCTCAAGGAAGTTTGCCCTCATTCCTTCTTTCATGATCTGCTTGTTGATGTTCACCATGTGTCCGTGGCGGATCTTATGCAGATTAACAACTGAAGTCATTTGGATCCTCATGCTCAGTTCGCCGGTCTGCGCAAGCGCGCAGAAAATGCTCACCTGCGACTTCGCAAGGTCTTCCAGGATTTCCTTTGGCATGTTGGGAGACGGACGCGGTACGAAATCCTCTATGGTCATGAGACTGAAATCCGAGCCGACCTTTCTGATCTCGTGTACCAGCGCTGACGCAATTTCAAGGGAATCATTGTCAGTTATGACAGTGATCCTTTCTTCCGGCTTAAGCCGGAGACAGACGTTTATTGCATTGTGAGCTCCCTCTAAAAGGTCCTCATCAAAGTCAACATCTGTAATGAACGAGTTTGTCATTTGGAAAAAGATTTTAGAAAGTTATGCGGTTTGCTTTGCCTTCCCTTGTGTTGCAGGCAGATCAAGCCCTGCGTTTGTTTCTTCGATTATGTAATCAACAAGCTTCTTGAAATCCTGCCCGTTGTTGTACCACTGCTTCAACTGCCTGTCAGCACCGGTACCGTGTTCGAGCATCTTGAAAATATAGTTGATCTCCTCCCTGCTGTCGAGTTCGTCAACCACATCATCTATGAACTCTAGCAGTTCGGCAACCAGTTCTGTGAACGGAACTTCGATCTGCTTTCCGAAATCTATCAGCTTGCCGTGAATGCCGTACCTTGCCGCCCTCCACTTGTTCTCATTTATCAGCGCTCTTCTGTATATCCTGAAACCGAGGTTTTGCTGAATGAGCTTGTGGAGTTTCACCACTACGGCCTGAATCAGCGCGGCAATGGCTATGGTCTCGTCAACACGCATCTGCGCATCGCATATCCTGAATTCAAGAGTGTTGAAGAACGGATGAGTCCTGACATCCCACCAGACCTTCTTTGCATTGTCGATGCAGTTTGTCTTTATAAGAAGGTTGATGAAATTGTCGTACTCTGCAAGGCTCGAGAAGTAATCAGGTATGCCGGTTCTCGGGAACTTGTCGAAGACCTTCACCCTGTAGGACTTGAATCCTGTGTCTCTTCCTAACCAGAAGGGTGAATTTGTGGATATGGCGAAAATGTGTGGAAGAAAATACCGCGCGGCATTCATGATGTGAATTCCGATCTCCCGGTTAGCAATGCCGACATGAACATGAAGCCCGAAGATAAGATTGGCTCTTGCGGCATCCTGCATCTCCCTGAGGATCTCCTTGTAGCGCGGATGATCCGTGATCGCCTGATCTCTCCAGTGCGAGAACGGATGTGTTCCGGCGGAGGCGATCTTAAGACCGTGCTGGTCTGCCAATGCGGCAAGATGGCTTCTCAGGTCGGAAACTTCCTTTCGTGCTTCCTGAATGTTTGCGCAGATGTTTGTCCCCGTTTCGATTACTGAAGCATGCATCTCAGGCTTGAAGTTCTCCTTAAGAAGGTCCTTTCCTTCCTCAAAGATTGCCTGTACATGCGACTGAAGTTCGCGTGTCTCCGGATCAATGATCATGAACTCCTCTTCGATGCCCAGTGTGTATTTGTCTTCTCCGCTCATTTCGCTTTCTCCGTATTTGTTAAATTGGGTGGTTTGTTACTTCTTTGATTTCAATTTAGAAGATTTGGGCTTTTTTTTTTGTTCACCGTCAAAGCTCATCATCACATCATTTACGGATGCCTTCACAAACTGGCCCCATGTAAGATTGTTCATTCCTTCCCTGTGTATCTGTGCCTTGTGAATGGCCATATTTGCTGCAGCTTCAACTACCCAGTCAAAATTTGCCTGACCTACAGAGTGCACGTCAGCGTCAGGAGCGGGATTGCAGAAGTCTATTGCATACGGTACGCCGTTCCTCACTGCAAACTCGACTGTGTTGAAATCATAACCAAGCGCTGTGTTGAGTCTTATCGTATATTCCCTTATCAGGTCAAGAAGCTTCTGCTCAGCCGGCCCGGCATTTGATACATATCTCAGGTGGTGAGGATTTCTCGGTTCGTAAGGCATAATAAGAACGTCCTTCCTGTCAATGCAGTAGCACCTGAAATACAGATCGAACTGTATCTCTTCCTGAAGCATCATCACAAGCTGTTCGGTCTCATTGTATTTGCTGAAGAAATCAGCCGGATCGTTCACCTTGTAAACGTGCTTCCATCCTCCGCCGGAGAACGGTTTGAAGTATGCCGGAAACCCGGTGTAACTGAATATGCCTTCCCAGTCAAGCGGGAACTTCAGGTTTCTGAAAGAAGTGGGCTCGGTACCGTCAGGATGCTG
Source organism: uncultured Ignavibacteriaceae bacterium (assembly GCA_964615795.1). GTDB lineage: Bacteria > Bacteroidota > Ignavibacteria > Tepidaquicellales > Tepidaquicellaceae > JADJAH01. The sequence goes on along the minus strand of CAZTQR010000066.1, from coordinate 13,614 downwards.
ATTGGAAGGAAGAAGGACAGTCTTGGGAACCGGAACACCGATCTTGGTTGCAAGTGCGTTGTTGAAGAACTTATCGTCTGCAGACCACCAGAATGGATTGTTAACCACCGCAGTTCCGCTCATGGCCGCGTTCTTAAGCATTCCCTTGTAAAAAGGAACGTCCTGGGAAATTCTGTCGAAAATTACGTCGTATCCCATGTATTCACCCTGTACAACCTTGTCAATAGACACCGCTTCCGCAACTATCCCGTCAACTTTCTTTTCGTTAACCCTGTCAACAAAAGCCTGTGGGAAAGTATTTTCCATGCCAAACAATATGCCGATCTTTTTCATTAAGATTATTTTCTCCTGATGTTTTAGTTATTATTGAATCTACCGGGGCAGACCGACCGGAGCTGCCGGTAAAAGAAGTCATCTTTTAGGTAGGGCGCAATTTAGTCATTATTAAGCTAAGATTGAATGACATTTTGGGTGAGAATGGGTAATCTTGCGCCTTCAATCCGGACACAGATGATGAACCGGCGAGATACTTTCCATAAATACGCATTGAGAATGTTCTGCAAAGCGGTCCCATTAAGTTACACGAATCAGTAAGGAATCCGGCCGCAAAAAATATCGGCTTGAGACTTGATATTATTTCCATTTAGCCATAATTTTGAGCAAATGAAAATCAGATACTCCTTTATACCACTTACCTGTGCTGTGTTTGTCTTATCAACTGTTGCAATTGCAGCGGTAACGCTTCAGTATTTCACCGCAAGGGACAATGCTAACGGCGTTCTCGTTGAATGGAAGACAGGCGATGAAGGCGGCACATCGAAGTTTGAGATAGAACGCAGTGCAGACAGGCCGGACAATTTCATAAGCATTGATGAAGTTACGGCAACAGGCAACAACTCCTATTATTCCTATCAGGACAATTCTGTGGATATCGGTAACGGCAGGAATTCAGCTCTTTACTTTTACAGGCTGAAGTGTGTGGAGCCGAACGGCAATTACACATACACAAATCACATCACCGTTACTCATACTGTTTCGGGCATAAGAAGTACCTGGGGCAGTATCAAGGCTATCTTCAGGTAGCGCGGAACAGATTATTCTTCGCAATCAAAAATAAAGGAAGGGGAAAACTATGTCAGAATCTACAAGAAATGTAAGTGCTACTCCCGAACAGATCGAATCAGGAAAGACAATGGCGGTTGTGTCTTACATTATCTTCTTCATTCCGCTGTTGATGGATGACATGAGAAAGAATCCGTTCGTCATGTATCACACGGAACAGTCAATAGTGCTCCTTCTTCTCAACATAGCCGCCGGCATAGTGGGAACGCTCACATGCGGCATCGGACTCATTCTTTATATCCCGTGGCTGATCCTTCTCATCATGGGCATAATGAATGCCGCAAACGGTCAGATGAAGCCGCTTCCAGTAATCGGGCAGTTCGGAGAAAAATTCGGCCTGGTAAAATAAGGTTCAGAGGCAGGTCATTTCATTCTTTTCTTCAAAACTTTCCATACAGTGTTTCGTATTCCTGAGAAAAGAACTGAAAAATGAATACAATGCCATCTGAACTTCAAACTGCCAAGACCTTCTTCCTTGTTTCAGGCATAATCAACATACTTGCCTTCTTTGGCTGGGGAACTTCGACAATTGTCGGGGGCGCATTTTCATGCGGAATCGGTTGCCTGATGGGAATACTCCCGGTGATAAATATCATAAGCTGCATTATGGATTTCATTGCATACAACAAGCTGAACACACTTAACAGAACCGGGACATACGATACGATGCAAACAGCATCAGTCTTTCAGATCGTTACGATCATTACCGGCAATGTGATAAGTTTCATATTCGGAATACTGAATCTGAACAATATTGGAAACGAAAGTTCAAAAACATTTCTCCGCGAGCGGGGCATTTACTGATTCTGATAATCATCACAGGAAAATACGATGTTTGAGAAACTGGAGAAGGTGAAGTCACGGTACGAGCAGATCGCCGAACAGCTTGCCGATCCCGGCGTAACCGGAAATCAGGAACAGTTCCGGAAACTTTCAAAAGAGTATTCAGACCTCGGAGAGATCGTTGAAGCATACGAAAGCTACCTCTCGACAAAGAAGCTATCCGAAGACAACCGCGAACTTCTTTACTCTGCAAATGATGCCGAACTTAAGGAGCTTGCAAAGACGGAGCAGGATGAGCTTGATGCGAAACTCGAATCCACAGAAGCAAAGATAAAGGAGCTTCTGGTTCCGAAAGATCCCGAAGACAGCAAGAACGCGATATTTGAGATTCGTGCGGGCACCGGAGGAGAAGAGGCGGCGCTGTTTGCCGCTGACCTGTACAGGATGTACACAAGGTATTTTGAGCGGAAGAACTGGAAAGTTGAGACCATTGATTTCAGCGAGTCATCAATTCCCGGCGGGATCAAGGAAGCTGTAGTAGGAATAACGGGAAAGAATGTTTACGGTGAACTCAAGTATGAAAGCGGAGTGCACAGAGTGCAGAGAGTTCCGCAGACAGAATCAAGCGGCAGAGTTCACACTTCGGCTGCATCCGTGGCGGTGTTTCCGGAAGCTGAGGATTTTGATGTTGAGATAAACGAGAATGACCTTCGAATAGACGTGTTCAGGTCAGGCGGCGCCGGCGGACAGAATGTGAACAAAGTTGAAACGGCGATACGCATCACTCACATACCCACGGGAATTGTGGTTCAGTGCCAGGATGAGCGGTCACAGCTTAAGAACAAGACCAAGGCGATGAAGGTGCTCCGGTCACGGCTTTATGAGCTCGAACTCGAAAAGCGCGACAAAGAGCTGACTTCGCAAAGAAAACAGATGGTGAAATCAGGCGACAGGAGCGATAAGATAAGAACTTACAACTTCCCTCAGAACAGACTGACGGACCATCGCATCGGCCTTACTCTTTACAACCTTTCGGAAATACTGGAAGGCGATCTTGATGAAGTGATCGATAAGCTTAAGACCGCCGACCGGGCCGAGAGACTCGCTTCGGCCGTGTGACAGATTCAGAACCTTCCCGCATAGATAACCGTATCATACTCAAGCTCAACCAAGCCGTTTACATTATACCTTTCATACATTCGCTTTAATTCCAAAAGCATGTTCTTATGAGCATCGCCTGAAAGCGGTATGTACGACGAAGACAGAAGCCTGCCTTCAATGCCTTCATAGTTAAGCTTCTGAATGTTCTTCATAACGAGCATCTCATGACTTCCGCCTCTGAAGAACTCTCCAATGTCATGTTCATCGTAATTCTCGTGCTTCACTTTGTTGTAGTCAGTACCGTACTTTTCAAGCAGGCTGTAGTAATCATCCATGAATCCCGGCTTTCTTCCTTTCTTGTTCCAGATAAGAAAAACAACGCCCCCCGGTTTGAGGATTCGCACGAACTCTTCCCGGGTGTTATTTTTACTGAACCAGTGAAATGCCTGGCATGCAAGTATGATGTCGATGCTGTGGTCACCGAGCGGAACGGCTTCCGCAGTGCCGCTGATGCTGACGAAATTGGAATTGTCCGCAAACAGATTCTCCGCGGCAAGTCTCATGGCCTCATTGGGTTCAACTCCGAATACCTTATAGCCCCTTTCAACGAACTGCATGGAAGAAATTCCAGGGCCCGAACCTATGTCTGCAATCGTCATTGAGTTGCTGAGTCCGAATCTCTCTTCAAGCATTCCGGCCATTCCTTCAGGGTAGCGCGGCCTGTAGCGGACGTAATTTTCCACACGGTCAGTGAATCTCGTTACACTGTCTGAGTCTGACATGATAGCTTGGATATGTCCTATTTTGAAAGCTGCAATTTATCCTAAACCTGCTGAAATTGCCATGCATGTGCGCGGCATGTGAGGAATTCGTGTAATCCAAATATAAGCGAAATTGACGGCAGACCGCTTCCATATCATTTTTTGGAAAATTGTTTTATCTTGAGGCAAATCAAACAGCAGAAAATACCGCCTTTTTACCTTTTCGAAAACCTCAATTACTGTAACAGGCAAATCCTACACGACCATGAAAAAATCTCATTACCTGAGGATCATCTTCTCAATGGCAATCCTGTTGTTTGCTTCAGTTCAGGCGTTTCCGCAAAATTATAACTGGATCGTTCCAAACAAGGCATACCTCAAGCTGAGCGTAATTGAGGATGCAATGTACAGGATCACAAGAACTGATTTTACAAATGCAGGTGTCAACACAGCCACAGTTGACCCGCGGACGGTCCGTGTATTCAACAAGGGAAATCAGATACCGATACATTTCGAAGGAGAGAGTGACGGGGTGTTTGATAATGCAGATTATTTTGACTTTTACGGCACAAGGACATTCGGCGGCCAGACCAATTACTACAACGAGAACAATATCCTGCAATACACAAAAGATGAATACTACAGCAATTATTCCGATACCAATGTTTACTGGGTTGAGTGGGGAGTTTCAAACGGAGTAAGATATTCATCATCAGGATACACTGTAAGCACTTTATATCCTTTAGAGTATTATTACGACAAACTGCATTTTGAGAAGGACAGGATATACACTCAGGGCGAAAGGATCGACGGAAACGATTTCAGGAACTTCAGCAACGAGAACTTTCAGGGGGAGGGCTGGTACTGGACGCAGATGACGACGAACCAGTTTGTGTCCGATACATTCTCATTGAAAACACTCACCCCGCAGACGGTCAATGCGACGGTCAAAATGTTCGGCTACCCGGGCAACAGGACTACGTCAATAAATAACGAGCACAGCCTGCAGGTGCAGGTGAACAGCACTTATCTTCCGCAGGTTTATACAAACGACTTTAAGAGAATTGACACTGTTCAGACATTTCTGAGCACACTGCTCAGCAGTACTTCGGTAAACACCATCAGGGTATTCTACTTCAGCAATGTGTCCTTCAGCGGCAACATGTACTTTGACTTCTTTGAGATCCAGGTCCCAAAGCTGTTCAAGTTCAATGCGAATGCTATTTCTGCAAACATCGCCTCTGCAGATACCAGCTCCAAGAGATTCAGGATCAGCGGGTATGTATCCTCCAATCAGACAAACGTGTACGACGTTGCAAACGGTGTCAGGATCACCAACTACACATCAAACGCCGACACTCTGATCTTTACTGCAAAGGGGAATGCGAAGCTTGAGGTAATAAACAAGACGATCACTAAGAAGCCGTTCAAAATAATTCAGAGGCAGGTTCCGAACCTTGCTTCATCATCCAATGCGGCGGATTACATAATAGTTTATCATCAGAATTTCATTCAGCAGGTCTATCAGCTTCAGAACCACAGGGAAACCTACGACAATTTCCGCGTTGTGAATGCGGAGATCAGGGATATCTATGACATTTTCAATTACGGCATAGAGCACCCCGTTGCTGTCAGAAATTTTCTCAAGCATGCTTACGACAACTGGGTTCAGCCGAGAGTAAAGTATGCTGTGCTATTGGGCAGAGCTACAACCGATCCGAAGAAGAATGCAACTTCAACTGTGTATTCGCAAAACCTCGTTCCCACTTACGGAAATCCGACAACGGACAGTTACTTCGGTAATTTCAATTACGGTTCTTACTTCTACTACCCGAAAGTGCTTATAGGAAGACTTCCGGCTCTGAACACATCCGAGGCATCTGCAATGGTTGAGAACATAACTTCCAATGAACTTGAGAAACCGCAGTCGTGGTGGAAAGTTAATACGTTCATTGTGGGCGGAGGCACGGCTGAAGATCAGAAAACCTTTCAGGCTCTTGATTCGGCGATCATAAACAATTACGCACTTCCGCCGCCGCTTTCTCAGGATGTTCACAAGATATTCCGGAATGACACAACCACAACTGTAACATTCAACTACAAGGACTCTATCCGCCGCGACATCAACAACGGATGTGCGATCGTTAATTTCCTCGGCCATGCGGGATATGAGAACTGGGAAGACGGCATGCAGGATCCTTCAACTCTTACAAACTACGGGAAATTTCCGCTTGTAATGAGCATGACGTGCTACACAGGCAAGACGGCAGATCCCGAAAAGCGCACATTCAGCGAGCAGTTTGTGAGAATGCTTAACAGAGGCGCTGTCGGATTCATCGGTTGTTCAGGCTGGGGATGGACATTGAGTCAGACTGAACTTCAGACCGGAATGTATATGGGGATCAAGAACGAGTCCATGCGAAGGTTCGGAGAAATTCTGAACCGCGGGAAACTCGAACTGATCCGGGATTCAAGCTCGTCAACCGTAAGGCATACCGTGAACTGTTACGGGCTGATCGGCGATCCGGCAAGCAGGCTCATAATACCTACGACACCTGAGTTTGTGATATCATCGGCCGATTACAGATTGTCAAACACATTTCCCGAGATCAACAAACAGTTAAGCATTACTTTGTTCCCGAACAACTACGGACTTTTTGCAGACTCCTGTAAGATCAGGTCTGTAATCAAGAAAGGCGGAATAACGGCGGCGACCAAGGATACGATAATCAGAAATTTTGATTTCAGGGATTCTGTAAGAGTTACATTTATTCCAGATTCTCTGAAAGACTATTCGGTTCAGGTGATCCTGGATCCTGACAACTGGATCCCTGCTGAAGACAAGACGAACAATTATCTGACCATAGACATCCCTCTCAAGGAATTTTCTTATGTTCAGCTGAAGCCCGTAAATCATGCTGTCATAAAATCAGATACAATTGAGTTTTCCGGTATAAATCCAAGCGTAGATTTTTCAGTCAAGACTGTGAAAGCCCTGTTGGAAGTTGACACGACTACTGCTTTCAATTCTCCTGCAAAGAGGTCATTTGCAAGAAGCAATGTGAGCGGCTATGTGACGAAGTTCAAATGCCCGCTTCCGGTCCTTACTCCGGGAACGTTCTATTACTGGAGAACAAATGCAGTGATCAACGGCGACAGTTCGGGATGGACAAGTCCTCAGGCATTCTCATACAATCCCGGAGCGTATCTGACCATGCAGGCAGGCTCACGCGGTGAAGGGGAATTTCCCCTGCCTGATACGGGCAGGATCGTGCTTCAGAAGAAAGATGATGCACAGTATCCGGCCGGAGAACTCAACAATACTTCTTTCGGAACAGCCGGCATTTCCCTCAACAGGTCACCGCTCAATCTGATAGTAAGGTCAATGGGAAGCAGTGGCGCCGAGGCATCCTTCTTCACTGTGAATTATGAAAACATAAACATTGACGGCGGAAGATCGCCCGGGCTCAGCATGCTGAAGGTCAGAAAGCTTGACGGGAAGATAATTCAGTACAGGAACGTGAGAATGACAAGCGGCCAGTCATCCGATTCTGTTACAAATTTTCTTAACACTTTTGATTCCACATATTATCTCATGGCTCTTAATGCATCCTATGTTGCAGGAGCCGTGGCGCTCAATGCAACAGCTAAGGCTAAGATACGATCGTTCGGGAGCACGAAGATTGACAGCTTCAGCGTGTTCGGATGGTTTGACACATGGAGCTTCATCGGCTATTCAGGAGCGCCCCAATCTGCCGTATCGGAAATGGTAAGGAAATACACGGGTTCTACGGGATGGGTCGAGTCAATCAGCAGTATAAGCAGTACATTGTCTGCAACTTCGGGCACGGTTACAAATTACTTCGGGCCGGCACAGTCATGGGATCAATTCTCATGGACGCAGACCCTTTATCCGCAGAGCAGTCTTGTCTTCGATGTGATCGGAACTGACAGAAACGGAGCAAGCAGTGTGCTTCTTTCCAATCAGACAACGAATCAGCTTGTGAACATAAGCACAATAGACGCTTATCAGTATCCCAATATAAATCTGCTTGCCAAGTTTGCATTAGATACACTGAGCAATTCGCTCTCTTCTGTGCTCGGCTCACTTGATGCTAAATATACTCCGCCCGCTGAGCTCATGCTAAACAGATTTTCACTTGTTAGATCGGACACATCACTGAAGGTTAATGATGAAATGAAGGTCACGTTCAGTTGTTACAACGGCGGTTATGTGGATCTGCCGGGAGTCATCTGCAAGATATTCAGATACTCGGTTTCGCAGGAGAATTTCATAAGCTCAGACACAGTCTATAAGCAGATCAGGATCGACAGCACTGCAACGGCCGTAACAAAATTCAGGATCCCGTATATACGACCTTCGGGTGGAAATGTAAAATTCTTCTTGGTGATTGAGCCGCTTGGGAGGAACAATGACATTTACAGTTACAATAATTCGGCTGACTTCAATATAGCCCTCAAACTGAATCAGACTGCATCGGCAATAGAAATATACAGCGACGGCACACTTGTAAGAAGCGGCGATTATGTGAAGCAGAAGCCGGAGCTTAAGGTCGTTGTGAACGGACAGCTTCCGGACAATTTCCGGGCAGGGGACACGGCACGGGTGAAAGTGTATTTGAACGGCGCTTATCTTAACTATGCAATCAGCGAGAAAAGCAACAGCAGACTAAGCGACAACAGGCAGAAGGTTGATCTTGGCGGCCTGCAGGCAAACGACAGATCTTTAGTTTTCAGGCCCGAGCTTAGGCAGGGTGAGAATCAGGTTAAGGTTGAATTCACGGACGAGCTTGGTATAGAACAGTCAAGTGAGATAACGCTGATAGTCAGTGACGAGATGTTTGTCAAAGACCTGTATAATTTCCCGAATCCGATGAGAAGCGGGACGAGCTTCATATTCAATCTTACAGGTGCTGAAGATCCGGGAAGATGTAAGATAAAGATCTTTACAACAGCCGGCAGGCTCATTATGGAGATCCCGGTAGATGCTTCTGTCGGTTTCAATCAGGTATCATGGGACGGAACAGATGCTGACGGAGACCTTGTTGCAAACGGAGTTTATCTTTACAAACTCGTTGCGGAAGACGATTCAAAAAAGGAAACTGCAACAGAAAAGCTTGTAATTCTCCGTTAGCGTTTTGCTTTGCGGGTATGCGGCGGTCTTGCTTTCAAAACTTTTTTGTAGATGCGGCAGGATTCGGTGTGAGCGCCCGGCAAATATCCGGTGCTAAGAAGAAACTCATTTACGATCTCGCCGCCTGTAAAGCGGAAGGTGTTCTTGAAAAGTTTTGTCCATTCTTTTCTGTCTAGCGGATGATGATGATCGAGCCAGTTCTTGAATGAGCCGAATTCTTTCTGAAGTCCTTTGATCACATTTGCGTTGTGAATTGCGGCGGCGATCTTAAGCCGGTTTCGAATTATGCCGGCATCTGCAAGAAGGCGATTGAAGTCTTTCTCTTTATAAGAAGCGATCTTCCTGATATCAAAGCCGTGGAAGGCCTTCCTGAAATTCTCCTGTTTGTTGAGAATGGTTGTCCAGCTCAGGCCTGCCTGATTGATCTCAAGGATGAGCCGCCCGAAGAGTTCGTTGTCATCACTGATCGGAAATCCGTAAGCAGTGTCATGGTAGATCCTGTGCACGTTGTCTTTCTCCATCCGTTCAACGGCTTCGCAGTAAGTTAGAGGTTTATCCATAAGATTTTTTTGCAAGATGTTCATACAGCAGGAATCTTTCAAGTTGCTTTTGAACTCTGCCGTTCTGCGCTCATTTGTTCCTTTATTACGAGAAAGGAATAGAGTAAGTTTTTGTTGAAGTAAAAAGAAATGATCAAAATGAAGAGATCCATTCTAATGCTGATACCGGCAATAGTTGCAGTTGCCGCGCTTTCAGGAAGCATCACAAAAGATGACAAGCCGCAGAGGACACCTGAGGAAACATACTGCCAGGTCAGGGTTTCCGTGCATTCGGGAGATGACATCAGAAGGCTTGCGGAAAATGACATTACTGTTGACCACTATACGGGCCGTATCGGCGAAGGGATTGACCTTGTCCTGAACCAATACGAACTGACAAGACTTACTGCGACAGGACTGAGATACGAAATCACCATACCCGATATGGATGAGTATTATGCAAACAGGAAACCGCCGACTGCTGATGAGCTTGTGCCTTCAATGCAGATAAGGCAGAAGGACAACACCGACGGTTTCTCATACGGCAGTATGGGAGGTTATTATACTTACGATGAGGTTGTGCAGAAGCTGGATTCGATGCGCCTGAGGTTTCCGAATCTGATAACAGCGAAGCAGTCAATAGGCACAACGGCGGAGAGCAGGAACCTCTGGGCCGTTAAAATATCCGACAATCCTGATGTGAATGAGTCATCAACCGAAGCTCCTGTATATTTCGACGCGCTTCACCATGCAAGAGAGCCGCAGGCAATGGCGTCCGTGATGTATTTTATTTACTGGATACTTGAGAATTACGGGACCGATCCTGAGGCAACCTATCTTGCAAACAACAGGGAAATATTCATTGTGCCGGTGGCAAATCCTGACGGGTACGTGAGAAATCAAACCACAAATCCCAACGGCGGCGGTTCATGGAGAAAGAACAGAAGAAACAATGGCTCTTCATGCTTCGGAGTTGACCTTAACAGGAACTATCCTTACGGCTGGGGGCTGAACAGCGGTTCGAGCAATGACCCGTGTTCTGAAACATACAGAGGCCCCTCGGCAAATTCCGAACCTGAGACGCAGGCGATCATGAACTATGTTCAGCAGATCAGGCCAAAGATCTCCTTCTCATATCATTCAGTTGCAGGAAGATACCTCAATCCTTACGGCTACAATGACACTGCGGTGAACTATGACATATATTCCGAGTTCTCATCTGACTTTGCAAGTTCCAACAATTACACATACGGTACCGTGAATGAAATGCTAGCTTATTATTCGAGCGGCACAACGAGGGATTTCCTGCATTCCATCGGATGTTACTGCTGGACACCGGAAGTTGGCGGCGGAAGTTTCTGGCCGGCGCAGTCTCAGATCATTCCCGTTGCAAGTGAAAACCTCTACGGCATAAAGTATCTGTGCTGGGTCTCCGGTGCATTTGCAGATATGCAGAACTGGAAAATAGCAGGCGACGGATACGTCACCAGAAATGACACATTGCTTCTTCAGGTGACTTTGAAGAACAGGGGACTATCAAGAACATCGAAGAATGTAACCGCAGAATTATCAACCACATATCCCAATGCCGTGCCTGTTGTTGCAAGCGTTACATACGACAGCATTCAGCCGAGGCAGTCGAATGTAAATCCGAACTCCCTGTTTGCATTCAGGATCACGCCGTCAGCGGCTTATATGGATGAGATGAAGTACATACTGACAGTGAAGCAGGAAGGCGTCGTTACGTCAACCGATACAATTATTGTGAATGTCGGCAAGAGCAATGTACTGTTCAGCGACAATGCGGAGAACGGTACTGCAAGGTGGATCAAGTCGGGGAGTGGAACACAATGGGACACAACCTTTATAGATCCTGTTGACGGAAACAAGAGCTTTGCAGACTCCCGTTACGGCAATGCGAAGGACAACACGAACAACTACTTCACGTTGTCAGACACAATAAACCTTGCCGGGACAAAGAATCCAAGGGTTGAATTTACAGCCAAGTGGGCTATGGAGTCAACATTTGACTACGCGAGATTCCAGGTCAGCACAAACTTCGGCACAACATGGACAAACCTTTCGGGAAGATTCACAAAGACTGTATCGGGCCAGCCGTCTTACACAGACATAAGGCACTGGAAGCGTGAGCAGATCAATCTGAATCCGTACATCGGGCAAAGAATAAGGTTGAGATTCAATTTCATTACCGACAACGGAGTACCGGGAGACGGATTCTACTTTGACAATTTCAGAGTGGTTGATTACGACTCCACGCTGACCGGCGTAACGCAGTTGAGTGCGGAAGTTCCATCCGCATTCAGATTAGAGCAGAACTATCCCAATCCTTTCAATCCTCAGACGACAATAAATTACTCCATACCTGAAGCAGGCAATGTGAGCATTAAGATATATGACGCCGCAGGTACGGAGCAGGCAACACTTGTCAGGGATTTCCAGGGCGCAGGCACTTACAGCGTGAAATGGAACGGCGCTGACTTTGCCAGCGGTATTTATTATTGCAGGATAAGTTTCGGAGATATGAGAGAGACACTTAAGATGATACTTCTCAAGTAGTCTTTAGGCAGAATTCAATGCCGGAGTATTGCTTCGGCGCTCCGGCATAAAGACCGTGCGGGCTGCAATATTGTCCGCACGGCCACAAACAAAAGGAGCAAAAAATGAAACATCTCATTGCAGCGATCCTGATCATCATTCCTCAAGTCGCAGTTTCACAGATACAGTACTTCGATTCCTCTTACACATTGCTAAGCTCGCAGACCGAGAATATCCTGAACCCTGTATTTTACAAAGGCACCAACCCAATTCCGGTGGCACCTGATCTGAGGGAGCACATCATTCTCTATGAGAAAGGGACAAGCAACACGAGGAACATAGCTTCCGGAAAGCTTACGTTCAGCGGTCTCACAGAAGAGACTATGCTCACAAACGATTCCCTGTTCAATACAAATGCAACACTTGCATATTCAAAGGGATCGCAGGAGATAAGATATGCACTCGCGGTATTCGAAACGCATTCGCAGGGGAGTATAAGACTTCGGTATTCATACTATAACGGAACTGCCTGGTCCGGTTCTATGCACATACCGGCAGACACTTCTCAGTGCATCTCACCGTCTGTTACTAATCTCGGGCAGGGAGACAGAAACAATTTCCTTCTTGCCTATATCAAAAAAGATGCGGTATATGTAAGAAGATTTGATGACGGCACGTGGGGAAGAGAGATTAGAATATCTCCTGATGTCTCAAACAGACTTTATTCTTCACCGGAGATTCACAGCGCAGATTACACATTCTTCGGATTTGCGCATGCGGCATTTAATTACGATTCGGCCGGGGTAAAGAAGATACTCTATTGCGGCATCACTTCGCATTCACCTGACTCCTGCACCGTAAATTATTCTGTGTACTTTCCTTCTGATGGAAGCAAGAGTATCTGCAGTTTCTCGCAGAATGCAATTCTTATTCCTGTTCTCAACTTCAATTATGAAACCGGAGGCTCGCTTAAATCCTATTCTGCAACATGTCCGGGTTCAAATTTTCTCAGCATCTTCCCACAGGAAAACCTGCCGGGTGATAACATTTCAGGAAGCGGAACTGCTATGGCAATATTGACCGAACAACTTTCACAATACGTTGCAGGAAGCTGGATGAATATACAGGGGGATTCAGTCTGGGCTTGCTGTAAGCACTTTTACTACCCGGTAAAGAGGTACAGGATTGGACAAAATGTTCAGGAAAGAAACATTTCAATAAGTCCGCTTGTGAGAAGTTCGGAAAACTATGATTGCCGAATCTGGATCACATGGAATGATATTGAGAACGGAAGGTATGTGATCAGGGCAAGCACAGGATTATTTTTTCTCTCACAGATCCGGTCAGATGGACTTCAACTTAGCGAATTCACGCTCAGTCAGAATTATCCGAATCCGTTCAACCCGTCAACCAAGATCAGTTACAAACTGCAAATGCCGGGTTACATTTCATTAAGGATTCATGATATTGCCGGGAGAGAGATAAGCTCGCTTGTGAACACAAGACAAAGCGCCGGGAGTTATGAAATTATTTTTCCATCGGACAATCTCCCGAGCGGTGTATATTTTTATTCAATGTACATTGACGGAGTTGCGGT
>CAZTQR010000065.1:0-18079 GCA_964615795.1 uncultured Ignavibacteriaceae bacterium | reverse complement strand
ATATTACAGTGTGAATAATTTCCTCTCAATCACACAGTGCCTTCAGCTGATTTTCCGAATATCATTAAAGGTCCGGGAAGCGCAATTGGCCCGGAATGTTCCGGCAATTACTTATTATCTAAAATTTATCTTCGGGATTAAGTAAATTCTTTTTTTGAATTATCCGAATCTTAATGGACCTAATAACCGAATTCTTTTCCAAGCTGGGCAATCTTGAAGAGCTGATCAGATGGGGGGGATTGACCGTACTTATCATAATAGTTTTTGCAGAGACCGGGCTTCTCATCGGATTTTTTCTTCCCGGAGACTCATTGCTTATCACCGCAGGACTGATCGCCGCACAGGGTTATCTTGACATAGTTGTGCTTAACGTTTCTTTGATACTTGCTGCAATTATTGGAGATCAGGTTGGATATCTCTTTGGAAAAAAGACAGGGCCAAAGTTGTTCAACAGGGAAAAGTCACTGCTCTTTGATAAAGACCATTTGCTGAAGGCAAAGGAATTCTACGAGAAGTACGGCGGCCGTGCAATTATCTACGCACGCTTCGTTCCGTTTGCAAGGACGTTCGCGCCTATTGTTGCGGGCGTCGGCCAGATGAATTACAGGAAATTCGTCACATACAATATCTTCGGAGGTATCCTTTGGGTTGCTTCAATGACTCTGCTTGGATATTTCTTCGGAAACATCCCGTTTGTAAAGAAGAATTTTGAATACGTAATTATCGGGGTGATACTTCTTTCGGTAATGCCGATCGTGCTGGGATATTTCAAGCACAAAAAAGAGAAGAAACTTCAGGAGCGGGCTGAAGAATCAGCCTGAGACTCATTCTCGTCAAAGGCTGCACCCGGAAGATTCCTGATGCTGAGATTCTCCCGCAAGAAAAAGAAAGCGCCAAGAAGAATGAGACTCAGCAATCCAAGTAAATGGCTCACAGTCGCAAATCCGAAAGCCGCTTCTTTGTTTATTCCGTAAATGTTAGTGAGCGTTGCAACTGCGAAAAAGTGATAGATCCCAGCTGAGTTTGCAGGCAGAGGAACTGTCATCGCAAAAGTTATCATCGTAAGCACAAGATTTGCATCGAGCAATGTCAGCTCAATATTGAATGCCTTCAGCGTGAGAAAGGTCGAGAATACGTATGAGAACCATGTCAGCAGAGATAGCAGAAATATCTGAAGGTAGTATTTCGGCTGTTTCATGAAAAGGAATCCGTTCAGCAGTTTTACGAAAACCCCGTGTATCTTCTTATGGATCTTTTCAGGAAGTATCTTGCCGCTTAACTTTTCGATGATCACTTCAGTCTTTTCCAGATTGAATATCATCAGCATGATCAGACCGACAAACAGCAGTATTGCAATGGAAAGGTAGAACGAAATTGTCTCGAGATTGTACTCTGAAAATGTACTTGAGAGCTTGTCCCTGAAAAAGAACAGGCAGAATCCGAACGAGACAAGCATTGAAAGCACGTCAAGCACTCTTTCGGCAAGAATGGTGCCGAACGCGGCCGCCCTCGAGATCTTCTCCTTCCCTGCAAGAAGCACAGGTCTGTAAACTTCACCGGACCTCGGAATGATGCTGTTCATCATGTATCCTACCATCATTGAAGAGAACAGTATGTTCATTCCTATGTCCTTCTTAAGCGGATCAAGAAGGTATCTCCATCTCCATGCCCTGAAGATTCCGCCCACCACAACTCCGAGAAATGCACCGGCAATTGCATAGAAGTAATTTGCTTCGGACAACACCGTAAAGAGCTTACCGAAATCATTTCCCCTGAATGCAAGATACAGGAAGAATAATGTGAGGGCCGTCAGAATTGCCGTCCTTAATATGCTCTTGGCTTTCCCGCTCAAATTAATAAAATAAAAAAGTTAAGCATTCCGTCAAGACTGCTTAACTTCAATTATCAAGGATCAATTCAGTCCTTACCTCAGGTCTATGACTTCTACACCGCTCGGTGGAGTGAATGTGAATTTGGATGAACTTACTCCTGCGTCAAGCGTGATGTCTTTAAGAGTATAGGTGCTCGTTGACTGATTTGTAGAGATTGTGATCTTCTTTATGAGATCTTCGTTCTTGTCAATCCAGATCTTTGCCGATTTCACATTACTGCCGCTTCTTGGCGTAAGCTTGATCACATAGCATGCAGTACCTCCTATGGTTTCTTCGCCTTCGAGGTCAGAGTAGAAATTCTCGGGATAACTGAACAGGAATTTATTGGGCGAGAAAGTGCTTCCGTCATCTTTGTAATTGTCAATCACCACCTGCTTCTTGTTAGGTGAATAAACCCATGACGTAACACCGTCAGTAATTATTATCTGATTTCCGGCCTCGATCCTGTAGTTGTTCTGCTTCTTGATGTAGATCACGCCTGATGAGGAGTTTCCCTTGCCGCCTGACCCCTTCACTGTCTGCGTGAATGTTGCTTTTGCGTCCGAGATGTTGTCGTACTTGGATTGCACTTTCCTTATGATCTCCTGTGCATCCTGTGCCTGAAGCTGAACTGTGAACAGCAGAAGGATTGCAATTACGGATATGTTCTGTATTTTCATGTTAAAATTTGACAATAATATCAAAATCGTCTTTAGTTTTCAATTGAGTATTGAATATCGGGAATACAAAACAGAAACTCACTCCTTCAGTCTCCATCCTTTTCTTGAGTAACTCTTAAGCTCAAGCGTCACGTTGCCGATGAGCACATTCATCTTTGCCATTACGGGTACTCTCGCATAGTCGTTTGAAAACCATCCCGCAAATTCGCCTGTTAATCCGAAAACGCCTACAAAATTCGCTGTACCGGCACACTTGATGCTGTTCACTTCAATGCCGATCTCATCCAGCTCCACTTCTTCGGGAACGGCAGAAAAGTAGTAGTTCACTGTCGCTTCAGATTCATTCATAAAGACGGGGATCTGCCTGCTCTTTGTTTCAAATGAATTAAGCCGGGAGAGATAGAACAGCGACAGGCCGTCCTGAAACCTAAGGTTCCTGTCA
Organism: uncultured Ignavibacteriaceae bacterium; assembly: GCA_964615795.1. GTDB lineage: Bacteria > Bacteroidota > Ignavibacteria > Tepidaquicellales > Tepidaquicellaceae > JADJAH01. The sequence goes on along the minus strand of CAZTQR010000065.1, from coordinate 15,086 downwards.
AACTCCATGTTCTTGTCTATCTCTGTAACGCCCCTGAATTTCTTTTTCACGCTCACATATCCGGAATCATACTCAAACACATATCGGATTTCGACGACGCCTTCCTTTTTCCTGTCAACTGCCCGGAACTCCTTTGAATAAAGCTCACCGCCTGTGAATATCATATCCGACTCGAATCTGCTGTCAAGTTCAACCAGAGGAATGCCCGAGTATGACTTCATGTCACAGCTTGCCGTTAAGCGCTTCGTACCGTTCTTTTGCGAAAAAGTATTGATCTTTATCTTGACTTCTCCAAGCTCAATGAAGCCGTATGAAACAACATAGTTCAATTCTTCCTTTTCCACGAACACCTGCTCCTGTGACAAGACCATCGAAGATCCTGATATGAGAAAAAACAGCAAAGCTGTAAAGAACTTTTTCACTGCCGGATTTATCTTACTGCTCATTTCAGATACGCCGGAGGCGTCCATTTATTCTTCTTGTATGAGATCAGCTCCAGCACAACATTGCCAAGCGTGGAATTGAAGTATGCCTTGATCGGCACCCTCTTCTCGTCGTCGGAGAGCATAATCAGGAATTCACCCTTGAAGCCGAAGAACCCTGTGTAATCTGCGGTGCCTTCCATCTTTATGATCGAGATATCATACGGAAACTTCTCTATTTTTACTACGGACTTGTTGAAATTGAATGAATACTTCACAGAAGTCTCAGCACCATCCTTAAAAACCGGCACTATGTAGTTCTTGTTTGTGAATGAATTCCTGCGGGCATCATATTGCCAGGTTATCTCATCCCTGAAGCGCGTGTCATCGTCTTCAATTTTTATCACTTTGTCCGATTCAATATTGCCGTCTGTTTCCTTTTTGAACTTTATGTTTCCTTTCTTATAGTCAAATCTGCAGTCGGTTCTTGATATTGACCTCTCGCGAAAGTTGGTCTCGTAGAACTGATCAGTAAAGATCTTCTCGTCCGTAATTTCCATCTCAGACTCAAATATGTCGTTGAGCTTTACAAAGGGAACTTCGGGATAGGTCTTAATCTCAAGCCTCGCATTGTAGATCAGCTTCTTTCCTTCTTTGTGGGATGAAGTGAGGTTGTACTTGAGAGTTCCGAGTTTGATGAATCCGTATGAAACTTCATAAACCAGTTCCTCCCCTACTTCAAGCACTTTTTCCTGTGAAAACAGCTTCTCTGCTGAAAGCAAGCTCAGCAAAGCCGTCATCAGACAGGATAGCACAAAGCAGGCATGACTTCGGGTCCGGAACATGATCAGAAATATAGGGGGAAGATTTGCATCTGATTTTTAAAAATGGATTTGGAGTATGTCGTCCGGAGTTCAGAGTTTGAACTGCTGACCTGCTTCAGCTACAGGACTTCATTGGCAGGATGTGAATTGATAAAAGATAACTGATGCTCAGCGGGCGCATCTTCACAATGATCTTGCGCCCGCTTCCGCAAACTGCCTTGTCACTGCTTAAGCCTTGCCAGCTCCATTGCTTCATCAAAAAGCTCGGCAGACTTCAGAAACTGCTCGTCGGTTCCAAGGAAAACTTCGTAAGCTCCGTTGTTTCCCCAAATGTCCCTCGCTATCTGCGTTTTGATAGAAGTCTTTATGAAATCAAGGTCTGCCTGAAACTGCTCTTCGTTGAACGGGACATCTTTCTCATCTGCCATTTTACGCAAGTCGTCTATGACTGACTGCGGAATTTCAAATTCGTCCCTCAACTGCCTTGCGGATCTGTATGTTTGCTCGATCTGCTTTCTGTTGTTCGACATGAAATTCTCGGCGGCGATATAAAAAAGGTTAAGCCTCCTCAACTGCACCGAATACTGCGTGAGCGTGTCTGACTTAATGACGTAATCAGGTGTTATTCCTCCGCCTCCGTAAACGGTCCTGCCGCCGTTCGTCCTGAATGCAGGCTTAGTTGTGTCGCGCGAATCATTTGAGTGGTAAAGATTATCTCCTTCACCTGTTTCAGTGCTGTCAGCCCTGTACTTTGCGCCGTCATAAGGCTTCTGGATTAGTCTGCCGGAAGGAGTGTAGTACCTGGCTGTTGTAACTCTGAATGCGGACCCGTCGGGAAGGTCGAATTGCCTTTGCACAAGGCCCTTGCCGAATGTTGTTTCGCCGACTATAAGTCCCCTGTCCCAGTCCTGAACCGCGCCTGATACGATTTCGCTCGCAGAAGCCGAACCTCCGTTTACCAGAACGACAAGCGGAATATCCGTGTAACTTCCGCCCTGTGACACGAATTCTTCATTGAAATCGTTTATGCGGCTCTTTGTATATACGATCTTTTTACCGGCCGGAATGAACTCACTTGCCATCTTGAATGCCTGGTCAAGGAAACCGCCCGGATCTCCGCGAAGGTCAAGCACGAGTTTCTTCATACCCTTGCTCTTAAGCTCCGCAAGCGCCTTTATGAACTCCTCATAAGTGGTGGCAGAAAATCTCGATACTTTCACATATCCGATCTCATCATTGAACATGAACGAAGCATCCACGCTGTAGATAGGGATCTTATCCCTGGTGATCTCAAACTCAAGCGGCTCCGGAAGTCCGGGCCTGATAACAGTAATGTTGACCTTTGTGCCTTTCGGTCCCTTGAGTTTTTTGGGAACATCGTCCCTTGCAATCTTCACACTGCTTTGTCCGTCAATTTTGACGATCTTGTCACCGGCCAGAATTCCAAGTTTCTCAGACGGGCCGCCGCTTATCGGCGATACTATGGTAAGAGTGTCGTTAACTATGTCAAATTCCACGCCAATTCCCTCAAAACTGCCCTGAAAATCCTCATTCACTCTTTTCAGCTGATCGGCACTGATGTAAACAGAGTGAGGGTCAAGGCCTTCAAGCATTCCCTTTATTGCATCTTCCGTGAGCTTCTGCGAATCCACATCATCCACATAGTATCTTGACGTTATCTCAAGGGCATCCTTGTACTTTCTTAACTGCTGATTGAGCTTGTCGTCAGAAACAGCATTCTGGATCTTCATCCCCGCAAAAACGCCTATTGCAAGCAGAATTATCGAAAGCGGGAATACAAAATACTTCTTCATCAGTTGTTTATTGGAGTTATTATTGAAATAAAATACACTTAAATGACTTGATAGTAAATGCTAATAACCCAAAAGGCGTTCCTCTGACAGTCGTCAGATGAATGACACCACGGCTGGTTCATGCAAATGTGAACTTTAATAACTCTGACGCTATTCTAACGGCGGTATGAAAATTGTTCAATTCGCCTCTTTGACAAAAGGAATTGGTATTGACTTAACAGTATAATTTTGTGATTATTGAACAAATCAAAGACTGCCACTGATACTATCCGTACCGGTTAATTCACATTGAGAAAAGTCAAAAATCCCCCTAAGAAATGAGAAAACTGAAATTATCCGTTCCGCTTATTCTTCTGCTTGCCCTTACGGCTTTCGCTGAATCTTTTGCACAGGGCAGTGGTAATAAGTATGCCGGTGAATTCTTGTCTATTGGTGTTGGCGGCAGGCCCAAAGGCATGGGAGGCGCTTATGTGGCTCTTGTAAATGATGTCACATCCGGATACTGGAATCCGGGTGCGCTTTCTAAGATCAATTATCCGCAGTTTTCATTGATGCATGATGCGCAGTTCGGCAGTCTGATAAATTATGATTACGGTTCTGTAGGAATTCCTTTCGGCTCAACTGCCTCTCTTGGATTGAGCGTGATCCGCATGGGAATTGATGATATTTCGGATACGCGAAACGCACTCATTGACCTTAACGGAAACGGAGTGCTTGATCCGGGTGAAAGGCTCGATCCGGATAAGATCACAAAGTTCAGCTCTTCAGACTACGCATTCTATCTCACCTACTCAAAGAAAGCAAACGAAAAATTCTCCTACGGCGCAAATCTCAAAGTTATCTCAAGAAATCTCGGAGATGAAGGCGCATGGGGACTCGGATTTGATCTCGGCGCAACATACAACCCGTTCGGAAGATTCTTCCTCGGAGCAAACCTGATGGATATCACTACGACATATCTTTCATGGTCAACAGGAAAGAATGAAGTGATCTCACCGACAGCGAAGATTGGCACAGCTTATCAGGTTGACTGGATCGGCGGCACTTTCACTCCGGCGGTTGATTTTGACGTGAGGTTTGAAGGCAGAGAGAGCAGTGCAAATGCAAACCTCGGCCCGGTAAGCTTTGACATGCATGCAGGACTTGAATATTCTTTCCGCGATCTTGTCAGTATAAGGACAGGATACAACGATCTTGGCAATCTTACACTCGGAGCCGGTGTTAAACTGCCGAAGGTAAACATTGATTACTCCTACAATCAGTTTGACGGGCTCGAAGAACTCGGAGACAGCCACATCATCTCTTTGACATTCACGCTTGAAGAAGAGAAATTCCAGAGAAGATAATTTTTCAGCATAACTGAAATTCTCCATGCCTTGCCGGATTAGTTTCCGGCAAGGTTTTTTATTTATATGAATAAGATCTCAATAGCAATACACGGCGGCGCGGGCACAATCCTCCGCTCGAATCTGACACCGGAGCTTGAGCAGAAGTATATGCGCTCCATGAATGATTCTGTTCAGGCCGGATGGAAGGTCCTTGCAGAAGGCGGAAGCGCTCTCGATGCTGTTACGGAAGCGGTAAGAACTCTCGAAGATGATCCGCTCTTCAATGCAGGACGGGGATCTGTCTTCACAATGGATGCAACCCACGAGATGGATGCGACTATTATGGACGGCCTTACCAAAAAGGCAGGGGCGGTGTCTCTTGTGAGCAATGTCAGAAATCCTGTTGTGCTTGCAAGGCTTATCATGGAGAAAACGGAGCACATCTTACTTTGCGGAGCCGCCGCTGAGAAGTTTGCCGCTGAAAACGGAATTGAAACTGCGGATGCAGAGTATTTCTTCACGCAGGCAAGATTTGATCAGCTTCAGAAAGCCAGATCGAAGGCAGGTATAATTCTTGACCACTCAGACGACAAACAGCTTGGAACCGTCGGCGCCGTTGCATTGGATTCACACGGAAATCTTTCGGCTGCCACATCCACAGGAGGCATGACTAACAAATGGCCCGGGCGTATAGGCGACAGTGCAATGATCGGAGCAGGCACTTATGCAGATAATGATACCTGCGCCGTGTCGTGTACCGGTCACGGGGAGTTCTTCATGCGTGCGGTCACGGCGTATGAGGTATCTGCATTGATGAAAATGAAGGGATTGAGCATGGAAGAATCAGCGCGGTCAGCAATCTGTGATTCGCTCGGAAATCTCGGCGGCAAAGGCGGACTTATCGCGGTTGACCGGCTTGGTAATGTGGCTATGCCTTTCAACTCGAAAGGAATGTACAGGGCTTGTTTCACCTCGGGTATGGATGAACCGCTCATCGCCATCTTTGAGAACTGACAACTGCATTACGGCTGAATGTCATTCATGACTTCTTAATCTCTCACACTGCCTTTGAATAGATTCTGAAACAAAAAGTTGAACCCTAAAAAGTCAGGATTCAACTTCAGATCATTCAAACATTATCGCAAAACATCTGAACGGCTTCTACATTTTCTCAGCTCAGTTTATACTGCCTGCGGGAAATCAGATCTCCGCCATCTCTTCAAGATCAAAGAAGTCACCGAACTTGGTTGGCGCAAGTTCTTTGATCGCAATAGCCGCCTGCTCCATGTTTGGCGGTACGCCGTGCCATTTGTAATTGTCTTCCATGAACGAGACTCCCCTGCCCATAAAAGTATTTGCGATTATGGCCTTCGGTTTTCCCTTCACTGCTTTTGATTCGTTCAGCGTGTCAATGATCTCCTTCATGTTATGTCCGTCAATGTCATAGACATGCCATCCGAATGCCTTCAGTTTGTCTGCGAGCGGCTCAAGCTTCAGAACACTTTCGGTCCGGTTGTCAATCTGGCACCGGTTCCTGTCAATTATCATGGTGATGTTGTCAACATTGTGATGAGCGGCAGTCATCATGGCTTCCCAAAGTTGTCCCTCCTGCAGTTCTCCGTCACCGTTTATGCAATAAACATAGTTGTCCTTGCCGTTAAGCCGCAGGCCGAGCGCGGCGCCAACAGCTACAGACAATCCCTGCCCGAGAGATCCGGAAGCGATCTCCACTCCCGGCACACCGTGGGTCTTAGGCGGAGCAGGATGTCCCTGCAGTCTGCCGTTGATCCGCCTGAGCGTCCTCAGCTCTTCAAGCGGAATGAATCCCCTTCGCGCAAGCGTGGCATACCATACAGGCGCGATGTGTCCTATTGACAGGAAGAAATAATCTCTTTCGGGAAATTCAGGATTCTTGCTGTCTATGTTAAGTACATTGAAGTACATTGCGGTGAAAATATCCGCCATGCCGAGCGGCGCACCGGAGTGACCCGTGCCTGCGATCACAAGCATGTGAATCAGGTCTCTCCTGATCTGTCTTGCCATTTCATCAAGCTCGGAGATATCAGTGATCTGTGGATTTCTGCTCATATATGATTATGTGATTAAGATTTTTTAGTTGTCAGAAATTTATACACCGGGATAATATGCTTCGTCATTGCCGCGGTGCAGACACACAAAGTCGTAAGAAAAAGCGCGTCCTGCGGCGAATAGACAGACTTCATATAAGAAAGCGGTGCAATGATTTTCCTGAGAATGAAATCCGAAAAGAACGTTGCAGGCACGGCCGCCAAAGCAACAGCTGAAGCAAAGTGCACATTGTTTACCAAAAGCCTTGTAGCTGAATACACGACCAGCCAGATTCCGACAAGCGCCGGATCGGCCGCAAGCAAGATTCCCGCCGCCGATGAAAGTCCCCTGCCTCCTTTGAATTTTGTCCATACCGGAAAATTGTGCCCCATGACCAAAGCCCCGGCAAGTACCGCGAACGAAAAGCCGTCGACTTTGAGTACATGCAGATAAAGAAACGCAGGTATGAAGCCCTTCAGCAGGTCCATTAGCAGAACGGCAATCCCGTCGGCCTTTGATTGCGTTACATCATAAACATTCATAGCTCCGGCATTTCCGCTTCCTTCCTGAAGGATGTTGCGGTTTCGCCGGAACTTCATGTAAAGGTACGCAGTCGGTATTGAGCCGATCAGATAGAAAAGAACTATCTGTATGATTCCAAAGTCCATGAACTACTTCATCTCAACAACGCGGGCGACCATTATCCCGTCCTGCTTGGGATTCGCAGTTATGTACTCCTGTATTTCCGTTTTGGATATTTCAACTTCCTTGTTCTTCAAGGATGCATGAAGAAGATATGTGCCGGTCTCATCTTTGTAAACAAGCCCCGTGTGCGCTATGTCAAGGCCGTCCAGTGTAGATGTAATTCCGATTATGTCACCGCTCTGCAGTTTATCGTAAACCGAAGCGATCATATTTTCCGGAATGTAAAAGGATTCTCTTGAGTTGATCGCATTCTCGGCTTCCTGTATTCCGGCAAGATTTGCCGGATCGGAAAGCTGTTTGTAAGAGCTGCTGTGAGTTGACATGAAATCTATGTACTTGTCATACACAACACCGCCTATTTCCCCGGTTATGTCCTTTACAATGCCCTTTGATTCATTGTCATAGATCCAGTCGCTGAAGTAGTGCAGACGTGACGGATATCCCGTATTTGATCCTCCCCTGTACCTTATCTTTTCAAGTTCTTTCACATAGGAATCAAAATCGGTCTTGCCTTCCTTGAGAAGCCTTCCCATCACAAGGCAGTTTTCGACAAATGTAACGCAGTCAAGTCCTGTAATGTGAACCACAACTTTCTCGCGGTTAGGGTCTTCGTCAAGCGTTCCGGCAACGTAAGGTGTGCCCATGAACGACTTTCCGATCTCAACCATCGCCTGATTCAGCGGAAGGTTTGCCCAGGCCGCATCAAGCGAAGCAAGCTTTCTCTTACACTTGGCATTTTCATAATCATCAAGTCCGCGGGAGTAGTTTGGCGGCAACAGCAAACAAATAAGTATTGCGGAGAAAGCAGTGCGAGTTATTCCGGACAAATTGTAATCGTTGAATTTTCAATGAAATTAAGCATTATTAACTTTATTTTAAAGCCACGGATGTTCAGGTATTGTTTTGATTGCGGGCGAGAGCAGTGAGTTACGCAAAATTCTTCCGAAATTCGCCATCATTTTTGTGCAAAGTGATCTGAGCTCCATAATTGACCACCCGAATTGAAAACATCTAAACCAAAGAATATGAACGGTGCAGAAATGCCGGCAATCAATATCCGACCGGCTGTGAAGGATGATGCGAATGAGATCATCCGGCTCATTGTTGAGCTCGCAGATTTTGAGAAACTGGATCCGCCGGATGAGGCTGCGAGAAGGCGGCTCATTGAAGATGCCTTTGCACAAAATCCTCCTTTCAGAGTACTTCTTGCCGAGCTTGGCGGTAAAGCCGTCGGCTATGCATTTTACCTGTTCACATATTCCTCATTTCATGCAAAGAAGACTCTGTATCTTGAGGACATATACATAAGTTCGGATCACAGAAGGCACGGGATAGGTAAGATCTTCATGGAGAAGCTGACAGAGATCGCAAAGGAAAATGACTGTCACCGGATGGAATGGGTTGTTCTTGACTGGAATCAGAATGCGATAGATTTTTATGAAAAGCTCGGTGCAAGGCAACTGAATGAATGGAAGACCTACCGGCTCATAATCGGCGGCAGGGGTGAGCATTAAACCAAAGAAAGCCTGATATTGTCTTTAGAGTGAAGGCAATTCAGGTGAAAATACAGAAATCAATCACAGGACCTTAACTGAGAATTGGGCGACAGGCAAATAGACATAGAGAGTGACGATATTGAGATAATTGAAGCCTTCAGGAACGGATCGCAAAATGCGTTCAACATTCTTATAAGAAAGTATCAGAAAAAGATATACTGGATCGTGAGGAAGATGGTTGTGGACCATGATGATGCCGATGACATTACTCAGGAGGTCTTCATAAAACTGCACGGATCTCTGAATGAGTTCAGGGGTGAGTCTAAATTCTTCACATACCTTTATAAGATCGCAGTTAACTATTCACTGAATCATCTGAACAGGAAAAAGAGAGAAAACATGAGATCGGCCGACATCAGTTCTGTGGACATTGAATCCGACGACAAGCCGTTTGACACGGTGATTGACGAAGAGGAAAGGACCAAACTGCTGGAGGAGGCGATCAAAAGCCTTCCCGAACAGCAAAGAGCGGTCTTTAACATGCGCTATTATGACGACCTGAGCTATGAGGAGATCTCAAAACTGCTTGAGAGATCTGTAGGGGGCATGAAGGCAAACTACTTTCATGCAGTTAGGAACATTCAAAAGTTCCTGAGCAATTGTAAACGAAAAGAACTTCTGGAAGGAAGTTGAAATGAAAACTGACAATAAATACACGGACGAAGATCTTCTCCATTCGCTGGTTGACTTTGCGGACGGGAAGGAGCTGGAAGACGGCCTGAAGCGGGAGATCGAGAAGCGGATTGCGAATGACGAATCATTCCGAAGCCAGTATGATGAGATTCGGAAGACGCTTAATTTCCTCTCCGAGGCGAAGTTTTCCGAGCCGCCGGAGCACTACTTCAATAATCTGCCGGTAAGGATCAATAAAAGACTTCATGCGCCGGCAACCGGAAGCTTCCGGGAAAAACTTGCTCCGCTATGGAAGATCCTTATTCCCGCAATTCCTGTCATAGCGGCCCTGCTTATCTTTCTCTTTACCCGGGACGACAGGAATGAAAAGACAATTGCTGTTGACTCCGGCAGGAAGACCGTTGAAGAGACAGTGAAGAATGATCCCCCGCCGGCGGAGACACAGACTGCCGATCTGAAAGAGAAGGAAGAGCCGGTTGAAACTCAAACAACAGATGAACCGGCTATCAGAAAAAGACAAACGGCCCGGGATTATGAGAATTACGAATCCGGGCAAACTGAAGACAATCGTTCAGATCTTTTTGACAATCTTGTTGCTGACAATATTGATGAAGAGGAGTCAGGCAGTCAGGATGAATCAAGCATACTTCTCAATACAACTGAAAACGAAGAGCCTGCAGAGGATGAGTTCATGGAACTTACTCCCGAACAGCAGGCAGAAATACTTAACATTCTAAAAAACTCATAAGTCATGAAAAGAATATTAATGATAACCGGGATGCTGATTCTTACACTTGCGTGGATCTCACCGGCACAGTCGCAAAACGACAGCGCAAGATTGAAGATGAGGCAGGAACTGAACAAGCTGATGAAGGAAAAGCTTGTGGAGAAAGTGGGATTGAGCGCAAGCACTGCGGATCAGTTTATGACGAAACTTGAAGAGAACGGAAGCAAGGTGAGGGCACTTATGAAGGAGAAAAGGGAGATCATGGACGACATTGACCTCGACCCGGGCGCCGCAGATGTGGAATCAAAACTCGACAGGTCTCTCGACATAGACATCAGGATAGCGGAGCTGAAGAAAGAGTTCAAAACCGAGCTGAGGCAGTTTATGAGCGCGCAGGAAATTGCAAAGACGATGAAGTTCCGGAAGAAGTTTGATCGCGAACTCAGGCAGGAGATCAGAAAGAAGAGAGGCGGTGATCAGGATTTTCGCGGGCCAAGAGGCAAGATGAATCCTGACGGGCCTTTCGGACCGGGTGATGACATGCCACCTCCGCCGCCGCCGGATGAGTTTTAGTAATGTTGCTTCAATTCAAAGATGGCTGTCCGGATTTCCCCCCCGGGCGGCCATCTTCTTTTCACCGATACCCTTTTACGGCCTCAGCGTTTCCCTCCCAAGATTGTTTTCAGCAACAGCCATATCCGCTCCGTCAGTGTAGCCGTCGCCGTTAAGGTCTGAAAGAAGATGATATCCTGCGGCAAACACAAACACATCGTTGTCAATTATAAGCAGGTCTGATCCGTCGATGTAACCGTTACCGTCAACATCTCCCGAAATGAAACAAAATTCTGCACCGACCTGCGCAAGGTTGTTTCCGTATGCCTGCGCAGATGATGAAGTGAAGTCATACACAACGGGAATGCCGTCAGCCTTCAGTGAATCTCCACCTGCCCTGCTCCATGTTTCAAGACACTGTCCGTGCTTTGCAACAATGTAATACTTTCCCGGCTGTACGCCGTCGAATGCAAGACTGCAAAGTCTGCTTACCGAATCAATCACTCCGGACGCTGAATCAACAATTGCATAAGGTGAAACAGCCTGCCTTATCAAAACGGCAACCGTGTCTCTTCTTGAAAGCAAACTTACGTTTGGGGATGCAATACCTTCGGGTGCCGATTTCAGATCGAGGTAAACGACGGGATTGTTCACTGTGAACTTCAGATAGCCTGCAGGCCCGGTGATCGGCTTTGCCGAATTTTTACCCGAATTCGACGATGCACTTATATAATAGTAAACTGACTTTCCCGATGCCTGCGGAGGAATGTATGCCCGGAATGTGTCAGCAGAGCTTGTCATTGCAAGTTGCGTATATGCAATGTTCGTATCGGTCCGGTACCATACATTTGCAGATGCGATTCCGCTCTTTGACTTAATGAACGCTTTCACTTCATACGGTGCGAGTGTGTTCGATGTGTTTTCAATGCGGGCATGCGAGATGAACACCGGTTCGCTCACACCGATCTCCTTGGTGATGCAGTGAATTGCCCCGAGCGCGGATATCATTCCGCTGCAGTTGATCCCCACAACCCTGTAACCTGGTAGCGCTTCACGGTATATCCTCAAAGCTGTGGTATCTTTTGAAAGACCGTAAATCGGAACAATAACTGTCTTGTTCACAAACACAGAGTTTGTGTATGTATAATAGTTGGCATTTGGAGGATATTGACCTGACGTGTTAGGGGGCATGGGAATGCGGATCACTTTATACGGCCTTCCGAAACAAGTAAGAAAATTGCTGAGAATATACTGAAGATTTGCCTCGATCTGCGGCCCGTCTGCAACTCCAGCCGGGTACTCGCCCACGAGCAAAGTTTCTTCATCAAGCAGTTTCATGTGCATATCAATGTGATGGATCTGATCATAGGGCAGAGTTTCCATTTTGATATACCTGCTGATCCCCATGAACTGATTCATGATTGAGTTGATCTGCGCTTCCGTCTTGCCTGAGTTCTCGTTAAGTATCAGCTTTGATGAAAATCCCGTACCATGTCCGTCAACCATGAAGTTGCCGCCTGTTGCCGTAAGATTGTTGGGTGATACGGTTGTCTGATATATAGGGAGATTCATGTAATTCGAAAAAGTTACGGGCACTGCGTCATCCAATGGCCTAGGCCGGTTGTATATCCAGTCAATCAGTTTGAGCGAGTCAGCAATTCCTGAATACACTGCCCACGGTCCGTAATCCCTGCACCAGACAGAATTGAATGAAGTCTGTATGAACTTCAGGTTTATGAGCGGCACTCCGCCGGAAGTGAGAGATGATCTGACTGTGTTGGAATCCGTGCAGACTATATATACGATGCATTCATCCTGCGCATAGTCAACGATCTGCCTAAGTATGGATGTATATGAAGTCCATGTGATTATAATTCCCTGAACCTCTTCCCACTCAGCCATGGTCCTGACGGGCGTTGGAGGCGGGTTAGTAAATTCTGAAGCCGTGAAAACCGGCGAGTAGTTCTTCCAGCGCAGTTCCTCTTCCCTTTCCATTATGTGCGGAAGATCCTGAGCGAAAGAACAAATTGGGAAGCTCAGCAAAAGGAGAAATATGATCCGGAGTTGTAGGATATTCATTTACTCATTATTTGCACAAAGATAGTCCCGGCGGCCGGCAGTTGAAATGAAGAAGGCTTATCAGAACAAAGTAAATCGATGCTTAGTCGGTACCTTGTCAACATCTTAAAACTCCGAACTTCTAAGCTTCACGAAGTCGCATTCCGTTATCTGGAATGCTTAGTATGAAGTTGCCGGGATTTGAAGTTGCTCTTAGTCAGCGGATTCAGATTGAACAATATTGACCTGAGGCATCGCAGGCAGAAGTACTCAATAAAATTTCTTAGCAACTAGCAATGTCGGCAAATCCTCTGCCCACTTGCCACAGCACTAGCATTTGTCCGGAATTTTTTCACAAACCTCAAAACTTATTTTTGAAATTCGAAATCAGACATCATAATTTTGTCACAGCTACGCAGGCTGAAGTTATTCCCGGCTCCTGCGGCAGTTCAGGAAACCGTTAACTTAAAATGAGCAAAGATGAACACAAGAGGTAAGAATGAGACAGTGAAGACGGAAATGGAACTGATGAGAGAGAATGAACTGCTCAGGGAGAAACTCAGAAATGAATTCGGGTTTAACGTACAGACTTGCGGCGCTGTTGATAGTCCAGAGCTTGAGAATGCCTGGCTCAACCAGGTGTATGACTTCGAGAAAGCATTTGACGGGTGCGGGAAGGTCAGTGTTTACGACTACGTCGGAAGGCCTGAGTTCAAACCCGCCTCTGAGCTTTCGGAGAAGGAGCTGTCAGCTGAGCTGGCCAGGCTACTCAGGCATTTGAAGGAAAACACTGTGGACTTCGGATCGGTCTGCAAGTATGATGACATAGTGATATACAAATTTCTGACGGAAGAACTCTTTCCTTATCAGATGGATGACATACGGATGCCGCAAATGATGACTGGATTCATCTATGAAGAGTTTCATCCCAATCACGAGTATGACATACGGAGAAATGCAAAGAGATTTGTCTCTGATATGCTTGGAGAGAAATTCACTCCGGAAAACTTTTCCTATGTGCTGGCTAAGGAAGTGCAGTTCAACAACAAGTCCGTGCCGAAGAGCGAATTCCTCATGTCTTTGATGCTGTTCAGAGAAGTCTGCGAATACATGAGGCTGGAAAAGATGACTGACTCAAATCTGGATTTTGACCTGAACAGCGGAACAGGAAGTATCAGCGGAGAAATGGCCTACAGAAAAGACAATGAAACTGTTAGTGGAGGCTTCACACTGAAATTTACTCTGGAGCACGAATTCTGGTACATCTCAGGAGTTTGCATTCCCGGATTCGGAGATATGGCTGAGTGAGGGCGGGTGTTACTATCACTGAATTCCCCGGCCCTTTCCTGCGAAAGGGTCCGGGGGAATTAAGATCATCTACGGAATCTCGGCCTCGACGAAATTCGCGGCGTTATTATCTGCAATCAGAGCATCTGTTCCGTCAACAAAATTGTCGCCCGTAAGATCGGTCACAAGATAACCTGAATTGAACGCAGTGGCATCGTTGTCAATGAGAATGCCGTCTGACCCGTCCACTATTCCGTCTTTATTCACATCTCCGGAGAACAGGGCATATCTTACAGGGCTGGCATCCACCTGGATCATATTTGACCCGTAAGCATTGGCAAGTTCAGTCCTGAAACCGTAACTCATCTGCATAGTGAAATAATCAAACCTTACTTTTGCAGCGCTCCAGGTCTCTATGGAATTCCTGTGCTGAAGCTGAAGGTAGAATTCGCCGGAAAGTCCGGTGTTTGTGCAAGTTCCGAGAAAAGCGCCGATATTCCCGAGATAGTCCTTCGCAGAATCTACAACTACACCCGGCAGATTGCCGTCCCTGAGATAGATCCTCATAGTGTCTCTGATCATTGTATTGAGAGATGGACTGTAAAATCCCTGGATCAGACAGTTTGAATTTACGATTGCGGGCTTTGCAGTGAGGTTGTTCACCTGAACACCCCATGCATAAAGCTTTCCGGTGTTTCCTGCATTGTCATCATTTATCTTCAGTCTCCATATTCCTTTGCAGTTGTCGCCGCTGAACATGGAGTTTAGATTGTTCTGCGGCTTTATTCTCGAGCTTATCGAAGTGTATTTTCCGCTTACGAGGGAACTGTCTGCATTATCGTCAAAGATCGTAACAATGTTGTCATTGGTTCCAAGCTGTCCGATATCGAAACATACATCCACCGCTTCTCCGTTGGGGGCTATGAGCGTGATCTCAAGATCGTTGCTTAGCTCATGATTTACAGCAACAAAGAGATTCACATCAGTCATTGTCAGGTCAAGCAGTATCTCCAGACTGTCTTCTTCCATCAATCCTGATGTGCCCGTTGCCGGAATGTTTTTGGTTTTTTGTTTGAGGTGGAAACCGTTTGAAAAGTTCACGCCGTCAAACCT
>CAZTQR010000064.1:0-18920 GCA_964615795.1 uncultured Ignavibacteriaceae bacterium | reverse complement strand
CATCGATCAAACCCAGGCCCCTTATCTCCATGATATGCTTCGAAAGAGCAGTGCCGGAACCCATGAGAACACCTTCGCCTTTTCTTGTCACCACTACTATGTCGTCGGCTACCAGTCTGTGCCCTCTTTCAACGAGGTCCAGGGCGATCTCGCTCTTGCCAATTCCCGATTTGCCCGAGAAAAGAAGGCCGACTCCGTAAACATCCACAAAAGAACCGTGTATTATAAGCTGTGTCGCAAACTGGTCGTCAAGAAAATCCGATATGAAGAATGCAAGCCTCGTTGTTGGATAAGGAGTGACGAAGAGCGGGATGTTTTCCTTTGAACATGAATTCTGAAGTTCTTCGGGAATGCTGTTGTCGTTAGTTACAATGATGCACGGAACATTGAATGAGCAGAACCTGTCCAGTTTGCTCTGCCTCTCGCTTTCGCTGAGTTGCGCAAGGTACTGGATCTCCGTATTGCCGAACACCTGCACCCTGTTGTAAGTGAACAGGTCAACATAACCGGCAAGGGCCAGCCCCGGCCTGTGTATGTCCTTTTCCGTGATCAGCTTCTCGGGATCAATGTCGGAGTCGCCGACCTTCCTGAGCTTGAACCTCTCTTTGGTTTGATCAAAGAAGAATTGAACCGTGATGAACTCTCTTTTGAGCTCTTTTATATTTTCAAACCTGTGGTTCAAATATCAATTCAACTCTTCAGTGATTTTGCAGATTTTTTATTGTTCGTATGCTTGTCCTTGTGTTTCAGCAGTTGTGTTTCGATCTTATCCACAGCCTTGTCAATTGATTTTACAAAATCATCGGAGCTTTCCTTGGCCGTCAGAGTCTTGTCTTTCAGTTTGACGAGTATTTCACAAATCTTCACGCTGTTGACGGCTTTTTCGTATGACAAAATGGCATCTGCATGAATGATGTCTGCATGATACTTCTCAAGGGAATTTATCTCCTGAACAACATAATCAGTTAATGTTTCATGCGCCTTAAAATGCCTCGACGTGATGTTGGTCTTAATCATTTTATCAATACAGGTTTGTGTTATTGGATGTGTTGTTGCTTTCAGTCAATATGGTAAAGAATATCATCTTTTTCAACACGGATTGCCGGCGTTTGCACATGGCCGGAGCTGCGGTAACCGCTGCAAGAGCAGTGCCGCATTGTTGCCTTGCAGCAAATCTTTCGGCTCAGTTCTTGTATAACTGCCTTGCGCTCGGAACCCACCACTCGTTCATAAGCGGTGAATCAGGGAAAGCATACCACCGCTTGTTCCTGTATCTGTCACTGTTGAGATATCTTACCGGCTCGCTCCAAAGGAAAGTAACAGGCTGATCATCATACACAATCTTCTGCCACTTGTTAAGTATCTCCCTTCTCTTCTCGCTGTCAAATTCCACCCTGTTTGCCTCAAGGAGTTTGTCGCTTTCCGGATTATTGTAACTGAAGAAATTGCTTCCTTCTCCGATTGACTGCGATGAATGCCATATCTGATACGGATCATCCGGGATCGCCGTCAACTGCCAGCCTGCAAAACAGGCATCAAACTGGTGCTTCTTGATCTTGTCAAGGAATACGGACCATTCATATTCCTGCATGTTTGCCTCTATGCCAAGCTGTTTGAGCTGTTCGATCACTATGAGCAGTACTTTCTTTCTCTTTGGATTCGTGTTGTTCACAAACGTGAACCTGAAATCGGTCTTCTTACCGTTAATAACCTTGTCAAGAATGCCGTCGCCGTCAGTATCCTTCCAACCCGCATCTGCAAGAAGCTGTTTGGATTTTTCCGGATTGTAATCGATCTTGGGAAGGTCAGTGTTGAGGAATTTGCTCTTTATGAAAATGTGTGACTGAATTGTCGTTCCCATTCCGAAGACAACCTTGTCAATTATGGACTGCCTGTCAATTGCATGGCTCAAAGCAAGCCTCACTCTCTTGTCGGAAAAGAGAGGAGTGTTGTTGTTCCATGCGATATAATTGTATGACGGCTCTATCACAAGCGCCTTCTCGAGCCCGAACTGTCCGGGGTCTTTCACATTCTCAACAAAATCTATCGGCTGAATAACTTCCATGTGATCGATCTCCTTGTTCTTTGCCGCAACTACAGCCGCATTCTGGTCTTTGATAGTCTTGAAGATGATCTTGTCTGCATAATAAGGTGTGCGCTCCTTGTTCCAGTAATTTTCATTTCTCTTAAGAGTGATCGACTGCCCCGTTATCCACTTGTCAAGCATGTAAGGCCCGGTTCCCACAACGTACTTTGCATCCCTCGAAACTTCCTCTGTGTTTATGAAGTCTGCGAACTTCTGCATGTCCGGATACTTCTTCGGGTCCATAGACCTCTGTGCCTCGTCAAGTTCTTCCCAGCTGAATCCGTCGTTGGCATTGTCTTTGTCAAGGATATGCTTTGGGATTATCTCAAGGTCGCCGATCGAATAGATTGCCCTGAAGTACGGCTTGGACATGTTAAACCTTACTTTGTATTTGTTGCCGTCAACCAGTTCAACGCTCTTTACATCAAGGAAGTAGTTCCTCTGCGCCTGAGCATCCGTGAAGGGATTCTTCACAACTTTCACGGTGAAGATGATATCCTCCCCCGTAAACGGATGGCCGTCGGAAAACTTCACATCTTCCCTGAGGTCAAATGTATATGAAAGGTGATCTTCACTTATTACAGGGAGTGATTTCGCAAGAAGCGGAACAAGTTCATAGGTAACGCGGTCAACTTCAAGAAGATTTTCGAATATGTAAAGCGTAATGCCTGATGCGGTGGCGTCATTGGTCACTGTAGGATTCAGTTTCTCGGCGTCAGACATCTCCTGCTTTATCACCCAGTCGCCGCGGTTTGCACCGGCGGTATCAGACGGTTTGAGAGGCGTAATTTCTACTATGCCTTCTCTTTTTGTTTCAACGGTCTCCTTCTTTCTTCCGCAGGAATAAACAAGGAATGCAAATGCAATTACGAGGGCTGACTTCAATATCTGCTGTGGGCTCATGATGATTGGGATCCGTTGAATGAGTTTACGATCCGGCTTTTGAAAATGTTCGGTGCCGGCTGAATTTCTTTGATTAC
This sequence comes from uncultured Ignavibacteriaceae bacterium, assembly GCA_964615795.1. Taxonomy (GTDB): domain Bacteria; phylum Bacteroidota; class Ignavibacteria; order Tepidaquicellales; family Tepidaquicellaceae; genus JADJAH01. The sequence continues at coordinate 15,854 of CAZTQR010000064.1, read as the reverse complement.
GGCGTGAATTTAAAATATTATCTTTGATTTAATCAAGTGATTGTAATATCTTGACACATGCTGAACATTCCTGAATGTCCGGATGTCAACATGGGATTTGCACGCCGGATCTACCGGCTGATTCTTCTGATTTGCTTCATCTGGGTCGCACTTATCATTCTGCCCCCGCTATTTGCAAATCTCGGAGGCGCTTTTGAAACCATTTCGGATTACATGTATCTCGCTTATTCTCCCATCTGCCATCAGGAGGAAGTACGCTCATTTTTCATTGCCGGCAATCCGCTCGGAGTATGCTCAAGATGCACAATGATCTATCTGGGGTTTGCATTCGGAGCTTTGATCTATCCGCTCTTCAGAAAGGTCTCTAACGTTAATCCTCCGTCTTTGTGGCTGCTTTTCATTCCTCTTGCAATGATCGGAGCGGATGTGTTGCTCGACCGTACCGGGGTGGTTTCCAATACGTTTCTGACAAGATCGTTCACCGGATTCCTGACAGGAGCGTCTCTGGCTTTTTTCATAATTCCCGGATTCATAAGATTTCTTTACGAGATCACAGCTTATTTCAGACATAAGGAAAGGGTGCGGCAGTGAATCCGGGCCCCAACAGGATCGTGCCGGTTCTCTACGGTGCACTGATCATGACCATGATCTCGCTGTTTCCGATCATTAACCTTATTAATGTTTTCTGCTGTGCAGGCATTGCCATCGGAGGACTTGCGGGCGTGTATTTCTACAATAAGCAATTGAGCGGAACCGGGATCCCGCTTACATCAAAGGACGGAGGGATGGTCGGACTGCTGAGCGGAATCCTTGCGGCAGTGCTTGTAAGCGGATTCACCGTGCTTGCCGGACTGCTTTCGCATACCAACCCCGTCTCCGAAGCTCTGAAGATGATGGAAGATTCCGGGATAGACCTGCCTTCTGAAATGCTCGTCTATGCCGATAAGTTTTCAGAAGAGTTCAGCACTTACGGCTTCTCACCCACCATTGCGATATTCTCTTTCGTTATGCACATGATCCTCTTTCCCATGTTCGGCGCAATAGGCGCAATCATCGGAGTTTCAATTCTTGGAAAGAAGAATAATGCCGGCCCCACAAATGATCAGGGTTGAACAGTGCTCAAAAGAGGATTCCGACCGGATAAGATTTGTGCTGTTTGCGTTCATCGCCTTCGCGCTTGTATCCGCGTGGTTTACCTTGTCCGATCTTGCAGCTGCATTGTTTCCGGATCTGTTCAGATATGAAAGCTCCTGCATCATGCTGAACATTGCCGATATCCCCTGTCCGTTCTGCGGAATGTCCAGGGCGTGGAGAGAACTCATCGGGCTTAACTTCTCGCGCAGTGTTTACTACAACCCTCTTGCAATACCGTTTTTTGCATTATCTTTTCTGATAATGCTTGCGATCTTTGCATTAAGCATGTTCAATTACCGCATCAGGATCACGGACGCGAAGAAAACTTTTTTGGCGGCGGCTTTGGTTCTGCTCGTTATCTGGATAGCTAACATACTTTACGGACATCAATCCTAAGGAATCATATCTCAATGTTTGAATATTCGGGTTCGATCCACATGCATTCAAAATTCTCCGACGGGACAGGCACAGTGCAGGAGATCGCTCAGTACGCGTCTGAATCGGAACTTGACTTCATAATTCTCACAGACCACAACACCCTCAGGGCAAAGGAGAAGGGTTTTGAGAAATGGCATGACAAGACGATGCTCATTGTCGGATATGAAGTGAATGACTCAAAGAACAAGAACCATTACCTTGTTTTCGGGCTTGATGAGGTTGTCGGCACATTCACCCGGCTGAAAGACGGCGACCTTGGGAACAAGCTCACTGCCGTAGAATATGTAAAGAAGGTGAAAGAAAAAGGCGGGATCGGATTCATTGCACACCCTGACGAGAAGCGGAAGCATCTTGAAGGGCATCCAGCTTATCCGTGGACAGCCTGGGAGTCCGAGGACTTCGACGGTCTTGAGATTTGGAATCATATGAGCGAGTGGGCCGAAGGGCTCAACGACTCGAACAAGGTCAGCAGACTTATCCATCCTCTTAAGTCAATCATCGCACCGCCGAAAGAAACTCTCAGGAGGTGGGATGATCTGAACAGGAAAAGAAAAGTTGCAGGACTGGGAGGAATCGATGCTCACGCTCACAAGCACACAATAATGGGGATCAGCGTGGAGATCTTTGCATATAAGATCCTGTTCAAATCAATAAGAACGCATGTTTTCCTGGATGAGGAAATTGATCCCGGAAGCAAAAAGAATTTTGAGAGAGACAAGAAGAGGATAATCGAAGCGATCGGAAGAGGCAGGAGTTTCATTGTTAACAACTACAACGGAAGCGGCAAGGGATTCAGGTTTACGGCGGAATACAACGGCGTAAATTACATTTCCGGAGACGAGATCGTTCTCAATCAGAAGAAGAAATCAAAGCTGATCCTGAGGGCAATGCTGCCCGCCGAAGCAACAATTAAACTGATACATAACGGAAAGTGTGTTGATGAATACAAAGGAATGGACTGCATATGGGATTCCGACGATGCGGGAACTTACAGAGTGGAAGCGTGGAAAGGCGACAGGGGATGGATATTCTCAAACCACATAAGGGTATCGAAACAATGACGGAAGAACGGGCGGCAAACGTGCTTGAGAAGCTCATAGTTGTGGGCGACAGGGTCCTGATCAAACCGCTTACTGAAAGCGAAAGAACTTCATCGGGACTGTATCTTCCGCCGGGTGTTCATGAGAAGGAAAGAGTGAGAAGCGGATATGTAATGAAGGCCGGACCCGGTTATCCCGTTCCGCTTCCTGCTGAAGATGAAAGCTGGAAGAAGACCGAAGAAAAGGTCAAGTACATACCGCTTCAGGTCAGGGAAGGCGATCTCGCGCTTTATCTTCAGAAGGATGCAATCGAGATCATTTACTCAAATGAAAAGTATTTCATCGTTCCTCAGCATTCCATACTTGTTGTGGAAAGGGATGAAGATCTATTCAGATAACTGTTCAGCAATTCTGTAATTCATAGAAATCCATTCGCAAATGCGGATGGTTCGATCAAACTACTTTAGCCGACGCAGAATGCAATGAAGAATATCTTCAGCAAGACGGTGATAATCCTCTCCTTCGTCAGTTTTTTCAATGACATCTCCTCTGAAATGCTTTACCCTGTACTGCCAATATACCTTAAGAGCATCGGGTTCTCCGTGCTTTTCATAAGCATACTGGAAAGTTTCTCGGAAGCTCTGGCAGGACTGAGCAAAGGTTACTTCGGCAAATTTTCCGACAGCATACAAAGAAGAGCGCCGTTCGTTACTTTCGGCTATACGCTGAGCGCTGTATCAAAGCCCCTGCTTGCTTTCTTTTCGCAGATATTTCTGGTGTTTTCCGCAAGGACAATGGACAGGCTCGGAAAAGGAGTGAGGACCGCAGCGCGGGATGCAATGCTGAGCGAAAATTCAACTCCGGAAAACAGGGCCTCAGTATTCGGACTCCACAGAGGCATGGACACTCTCGGAGCGGTTGTCGGCCCCCTGTTAGCTCTTGTATATCTGAGTTATTTCCCGGAGGATTACCAGACCTTGTTCCTGATCGCTTTTATTCCTGCCGCCGCTGCAGTGTTGCTTACATTCCTTCTCAAAGACAAGCCGCATGATGCGGTCAGAAATCCGGTCAGTCTTAAGGAATATTTCTCCTTTTTTACATACTGGAAAAGGTCTGGCAAAAACTACAGACTTCTCACCGGGGGATTGTTCGGTTTTGCTCTTGTGAACAGCACTGACATGCTTCTTCTCCTTATGGTTAAATCCCTCGGCTACTCTGACACTGATGTGATAATGGTCTATGTGTTCTACAATCTTGTCCTTGCGCTGACAGCGCTCCCCGCAGGCATGCTGGCAGACAGGCTTGGACACATGAAAAGCCTGATTGCCGGAATTCTCGTATTCAGTCTTTCATATCTGCTGATAGGATTTTCTTTCGGTCTGCCGATGATCTATTCGGCATTTGTGCTTTACGGCCTTTATCCGTCTCTCACTGACGGAGTCTCAAAAGCGCTCATTTCGAACATTTCACCGAAGGAACACCTTGGGGAAGCGCTTGGATTCTTTACCGGTATGAACAGCGTGTTTGTGCTTGCGGCAGGTCTGCTTGCAGGGATCATCTGGATGGGATTCGGCCCGGCGGCGGTTTTCTTTTTTTCATCAGCCGGAGCTGTAGCCGTGGTCATTTACTTCACGGGGTTGAAAACACGATTCTCTCAACCCTCAAGGTAATTGTGCTTCACCGCATACCCGCGCCATTCATCGTCAGTGGCAAACTTCAGGTCTGTCATGATCCTGCGGAAATAATAATGGGCCATTGCCCGGTCAAGCCTCCATTCATCCTTTCCGATCAGCATCCTTCCGAAAGATCTTGAGTATTTGCCAAGCATCTCCGGAATGTGCGCAAAGAAGATCAGCTTGAGAAGCACTTTCTTTGAATTCTCATTCTTCCTGAATGTTGTGAAGCTGTCGCAGTTGCCCTGATTGCCGAAGCGCGAATTGATGTATCTCTGAGTCATCCTTGATCTCGGGATCACATGATATGAGACAGCTTCGGATGTATATCCGACACTGTAACCGGCCGCGAGTATCTTGATGTTAAGTCCCGTCTCCCCGTTGCCGATAAGCTTGTCCTTTGCTATGTCCGGATTGAATCCGCCGCACTCAAACAGTATCTCCCTGCGTATCATCTGATGGCAACTGTAAATGCCGATGTCATAGTTTGCCACTATAAGCTTTTCCGGCTTGTCGATCAGGCTGAGCGTCCCGTCCTTGAAATATCTGGTGAGCCATTCCGGCGGTTCAAACTCCCACTTAGGCAGAACCCTTCCGCCTGCAACTGCAATGTTGTAATCAAGGTCGAACAGCTTTGTCATATTGGAAAGAAGATCTTTGTCTGCGATCATGTCGTCATCAGTGAAGTAAAGCAATTCACCCTTCGATTCTTTCGCCGCGGAATTTCGGGCATGATGTGCGCCTTGTCTTTCTTCAAACAGGTATATCACGGGAACGGGAGATTCCTTCTGAATCTCTTCAACAACTCCTCTTGTATTGTCGGTCGATCTGTTGTCTGCAATGATTATCTCAAAACTGTCATGCGGATAATTCTGCTCAATGCAACTCTTTATGGTATTGCCGATAATTTCGCACCTGTTATACGTCGGAATTATTATGGATACAAATTTCTTCTGGGATGACATTTCGTGGTTTGTGTTCTTTGGAAAATAATTTATCTATTAATGTTCTCATTTACTCTGCAAAGAAATCTGCACATCTGTTTTACCGGGTCAGTCTTCGATCTGCACAAGCTTCACCATTTTCTCATCTAGTATCACGTCCTTTCCTTCAAGTATGCCTCTGCATATTGCTCCGATGATCGGGTCATTTCCGGGAAGAAGGTCTTTGAACTTCTCCGGATCAATATTACCGAAGTGCCCTTCCGACCTGTTGATCACATTGATCGGTATCTGCCTCTGTATGAAGTATGAATACGCATACTTTCTGGCTGTCTCGATCACGTCCGCGCTGAGTTTTGGAATGGACGGAATGTTCTTAAGAAGTTCAAAGTATTCCTCCCTGCTTTTTGCATCTATCGTAAAACCCTTGTTGGTGAAATGCGCTTCACCTCCGGAGATGACCGGCTTTCCAAGAAGCGGCAGTTCCGCACCCATTGTACCGAATAGCGTGATCCCCACATCTATCAGTTTGTACAGGCCGAGAGAGTTAATGTCCGAATCAGACCAAAGTATCTTCACATGCGGAGGAATCTCATTGAAGTGCTCTCTTATGTAGTCGTCATTAGTATAGAGCGAACCTGAGACTTTCTCTCCGGGGTGAACTCTTATTATCCAGTTGACATCCTTTATCTCAAAGACCGCCTTCATTGATTCCGACAGCCACTGATTTGCATTGTCAAAGATCATCCTGGAAAGATCGAATGACAGGTCCCAGCTCACATGGCAAAACAGGCACGCAACGGGTTTGCCGTTGTCAAATCCGAGTTTCTTCCTCAGTTCCTCCGGCGGCTCCGGAAGTGTTACATTCAGAAAGTCGCGCTTGTTGCCCTTGTTGAACCTGTGATGAATGTACCTGTCGAGTATCTCATTCTCTTCTTCTGTAAGAGGCACAGAAAGCCGCTTCTTCCACTCTTCGTCCGTAATTCCCCTGAACTCGAGCTTGTTGGGTTTCTTTGGCACGGTGAAGTAATGCAGGAAATCCTTGAAGCCGCTTGACCAGATGATCGTCTTTATTCCTTTCAGATAAGCAAGAAGTATCGGGGGTGAATAGTCAACATAAACACCGTGCGAGCTGAACACGGCAACCGGCTTCATTTCTCTTATCACCTTATCGGCAATGTAAGTGTTCACAAGCCCGGCATAAAAGTATCTTCTAAGAAGCTCTTCATGCTCCGGCTTCACATCTTTCTTCTCTATGAGATGGCCTTTCATGTGCCGGATGAGTGAGCTCCACGCGAGCATTCCAACATCAACCCCGAGGTATTTAAAATGGTAGATCTCCTCAAGCGGGGTTGCTTCAGAGAGAGTTTTGAATTCATCCTTCCGGATGTCATCTATGTGGCTTCCGGCAAGGCTGTGATCTGCAGAGTATTCGCTTGCGGAGATCTTCATTCCCCGCAAACAGCCGTAACAGCGTTTCTCCCAGTCTTCCGTTGCTTCATTCTGCTCGATCCCCCTTTGAATGCAGGCAACCGGCGTACCGTCGCAAACAATGAAGTGAGTCCTGTAACCCCGGAAGTTCAGCGCCGCAGATATGATGGCATTTTTCCGCAATATGTGTGCGAAACCGCCCATCTCCCAAATGAGTACAAGCGGGGAATCCGCAGTTGCCCGGGAGTACTTGGTCAGAAATTTATGGAAGCGGTACTTTAACTTGTTGCGGTTTCGAAGATGTTCCTTAATCCTTGTTAAAGGATTTGTCATAAATTATGATTGGCCTTCATTAATCTATTGTGAACTTTTGAGGTGGAGTTCAATTGCTTGTCCGAACCGTGGCTCCCCAATGATCCTGCAGAGCTGACCGATTCAGTTTCCCAGTACTGTTGAAAGGTCTGTATCTGCCTGTTTGTTCTGCGCAAAGAACTTCAGCATGGCAACGAAATCACTTGCATCGAGATAGCCCGAAAGGCTTTTCACTGTCTCGCCGTCATACTTGAACTGGATCGGATTTCCGTCGGCTCCAAGGAAAACAAATGACGGATAGCCCGTCAGGGAAAATTTTGACGACAGGTCTTTTGCGGGATACTCCTTGCCTTCATACGTGACCATGTTCTTCGAATCGCCGTCAATCCTGAGCACTACGAAATTTACCATTTGTCCTATGGCTTCCTGGTAAGTCAGCACCTCCTTGTCAAGCTTCTGGCTCCAGCTGTCGTTGAGCGAATAAAATATCAGCAGTACCTTCTTGTTTTCAGACTGCGCCTTTTTTATTGCATCATCTATTGACTGTGAAAATGCGTTCGACGCGAACATAAGCATCAGTGCCAGTGCTATTGCGGATGTTTTGAGATTCATGAGAACTTCTGTTTTGTTGCTTATAAAATAGCAAATGCCCCTTTCAATCTAAACAAATTTCTTCTTAGCCACCGTGTCAGGATAGTGACGATCTCTTAACGCAAAGGCAAGCAATGAGCTGAGATTCAAATACCTGTAATTTGAATAGAATTGAAGATCTTTTCAGGATGTACATCAGAATTATCATGACTCTGATCTCTGCAAAACCCTTGCTTCAGAATGTCCGGAACATGTCTTTGACAATTTTTTGACAATTCCAGGACAAATCCGTGTCAATTGCCGGCATCAATCTAAATAGATTTGCATAGTTCCATTAATCTAACTGCTGACAAAAATGAAAACCCTAATTCTTTTTCTCGCCCTTGCCTGTGCCGCATATGGGCAGGGTACGCAAATAACCGTGCTTCATTGCGGGGATTCGCATTCACATCTCGATGCATTCGGCCCCAAGGATTGTTCCGGCAAAGGGACGCTTGGTGGATTTGCAAAAGCCGCCTATCTTATCGGCAGCGTGAGAGCAACAGAGCAGAATGTCATGTTTCTGCATGCGGGTGATTTTATGGTCGGTGATTTCTTCTTCAACAAGTACTTTGGCGTTGCAGAACTTCAAATGCTGCAGCAGGCCGGCTGTGATGCAATGTGTGTGGGAAACCACGAACTTGACCTCGGTCCGGAGGTCCTTCTCGAGGCATACAATCAAGGCTTCGGCAACGGGACAATTCCTGTTGTTTCGGCAAATCTTGACCTTAGCGGAATACCTCAGCTTCAGCAATACATTGCTCCTTACACGGTCAGGACCTTTGACGGAATTGATGTGGGAATTTTCGGTATGACGATTCCCGATCCGCTTAACAATCCTGATCCGATAATTATCAACGAGAACATTCCCGAAATAACCTATGCAACCGTAATGACAATGCGGGCAAACGGTGCCGACGTAGTGATAATGCTGTCGCATCTCGGCTGGGGAATTGACAGTGCGCTTGCCGCGAACATTCCCGGAATTGATTTCATCTGCGGCGGACACGATCACTCTTTGTTCGGACAACCGAGATCAGTAACGAATCCTCTGGGCACACAGACGCTTGTAATGCAGGCAGGCCCGAACTATGAGTTCATCGGCAAACTGAATTTCACATATCTCAACGGCTCAGTTACTTTCGACAGCTACACTCTTCTTCATGCTGACGCAACCGTACCTGCTGTTCCTGAAATACAGGCGGTGGTGGACTATCTTAAATCGGATATAGTATCCACCTACGGCAACGTTTTTGGCCAGATTGCCGGTTTCGCGATAAAGGACATTGACCACAGCACTTTTCACAGCTTCAAGGACTCGCCTATTGGCAATCTTGTTGCGGACGCGGAAAGGTCAAAGACACACACCGATATCTCAATAACTGCCAACGGAATGATCTCCGATAAGATCTGCAGAGGCAGGATAAACGGCGCAGACCTTTTCAGGTCATTGCCCTACGGATTTGATACCACCACCGGACTCGGATTCAATCTTGTAAAGGCGAAGATATCCGGTGCACAACTGGTCGGCGGAATTGAATTTGCTCTTTCGTTCCTCGGTGTCAGTGATGACTTCTTCCTGCAGGTATCGGGAATGAAATTCCGGTACGACCCCGATAATCCTCCCGGAAGCAGGGTAATTATGAACTCCGTCAAAATCGGAGGCAAGAATCTGAAACCAAACAAGCTTTACAGCATTACAGTCAACGAGGGGATCTTCGGAATTCTTATGTCTTCGGGCATTCAGCTTCAGGACATCGAGTTCACGGGAATACCCGACTACACGGCTCTCAAAGATCATGTCAGAAGAACATTCTTCGTAAGTTCTTGCACTGAAGGAAGGATCATTGAACAGGCCTGCGGCGACTCAGGCTCTCCGGAAGATGAAGAAGCTCTGACAGCTGAGAGTGTCAGGCTTGCGGGCAATTATCCCAATCCTTTCAATCCTTCAACACTCATAGCATATTCACTTCCTCAAGAGGCAAAGGTGTCCCTGCAGATATTTGACGTATCCGGTAGGCTGGTTGAAACACTTGTTAACACGGTTCAGCCTAAAGGTGAGTACGAAGTCAGGTTCAACGCGGGCAATCTTTCAAGCGGAGTCTATTTTTACCGGCTTGATGCCGGAGGTTATGTCCAGACAAGAAAGATGACATTGGTCAAATAGAAGAGCAACATTTTTTTAGGCCAACCTGAATAGTGTTACGGTATATAGATCTGTATCAGCTCCCGTGGTGCAAAACTGCGGGAGTTTTCTATAGCTTTGGAAAATTGAGAATGGAATTATTATTCAATGTAAAATCGGAATGTATTTCTGCCAAGTATTTGTAAGTCAGTAACTGGTTTGTTTCTTCAATCCTTAAATTGCCTTTTGTTCAGGCTGGCACTTTATAGGCAAGAAGATCTTATAATATTTTATGACAAGTTTGGGCAGAGTTAACGCAGCATTCAGTCCTTGTTGTCCATTTATGTCCTATCAAACATTATCCATGCAAGCGCATTGGACTAATCCAGAAATTGGGATTTAATACGGTGCAAACTGAGAGAAAAGTTATTACTTTAATGCAATTTATGATTAAGTCAAATGGAACTTTGGAATAATGAAAAGGAAGTTCAGTTCTTCCACGAAGCTTTGACAAGTTTTGCTTCTGTAGAACAACTATTCTATAGACTACGAGGAGGATATTTTGCCTATGTACCGAAGGGTTTGAATGCTGAAGGACAAACACTCCAAAGCCGAAATTCCTTAATTGGTCAATACACGGAAAGGTTCTGCAAGAAACTCTTTGAACCAATTGCTAGGGAATTGGGGTTGTTTGCAATAAATGGCGTAGTTTGCGAGGACCTTGCACTGACAAGGCAATCAAGTGCTGATATGGCATTTTGTAGAACTGATAAAATCATTCAGTCCCCAGATGATATCAAATTGATATTTGAGATTAAGATGAGTGTTGTTTCAAATTACAAGTTTACTCCGCCAGATAGAATTGATTTTGTTGGTGATTATACCAAACACAAAGGCACTCCGTCTTTGCTCCGCTCTGATAGTATGCTTAAAGCTATTGGCAAATCAATTAACATCAGGGTTTCTGGATTTCCAGCCACAAAGATTCCCATAATCATTTTAGGTAATAGTCCCATTCAAGAGAGTTATCACCGTAAGGTTGATTTTCTGAAGAAATCAGGCGTAGTTCAAGGATTTTGGTCTTTGAATCCATATCCTACAAGTTCCGGCAACACTAGTTACACAAAGACAACTGAAAATGGCGGTTTCCAAACAATTGAAAGGCCAGAAGCTATTCTAGAATTGTGCAAGGCAATGATTTCAAGCGACCTAAACTACTTTTCTTCAATGATAAGTAAAGCAGAATTAGGTAAATTTATTACGCTTGCTAGCAAAGAACCCAATGACATTGCTAGGGCAGAACGTTTTTTAACTTTAATACGGAGCTAAGATGAAAAGGCCCAGAGGAACAGAAACAAGTTCTTTCGGAACCAGAGGAAGAATAAATCACGACAGTTCAAAATTTTACAATTCAAGATTGTATAAGGAACTTGATGAAAAAGTAGTTCTTGATAAGAATGAAAATGTGCTTCCAATTGAGTTTGAGAACAAATTCATACAAGGAACAGCGGAAAATATGAAAGAAATGCCTGACAATTCAATTCACCTAATGATTACATCGCCACCCTATAACGTATCAAAAGAATATGATGATGACTTATCACTAACCGAATATTTGAAACTCCTTGAAAACTCTTTCAAAGAAACATATAGAGTGCTTGTTAATGGTGGGCGCGCTTGTATTAATGTTGCGAACCTTGGTCGTAAACCTTACATCCCGTTGTCAGACTATATTTCTAAATTGATGATAGACATTGGATACAAAATGCGAGGTGAGATCATTTGGAACAAAGCTTCAAGTGCAAGCCCTTCAACCGCTTGGGGAAGTTGGCTAAGTGCAGCTAATCCTATTTTACGCGACATTCATGAATACATTCTCGTCTTTTCAAAAGGAGATTACAATAGAGTAGGAAATGGGAAACAGAATACTATTACAAAATTACAATTCATGGAATGGACAAAATCCATTTGGACAATGGGAGCGGAAAGTGCAAAGAAAATTGGACACCCCGCACCCTTTCCGGAAGAACTTCCATTTCGACTTATACAGCTTTACTCATTCAAAGGCGACGTAATCCTAGACCCGTTTATGGGGAGCGGGACTACAGCAGTTTCAGCCTTAAAGTCAGAAAGAAGATTTGTTGGTTACGATATAAGCAAAGATTACGTTTCTCTCGCAGAAAAGAGATTGAGACCATATTTGACACAAACGAATATTTCTTTCGGGGAACTTGAACAGCCAAGCACTGAGAACACCTGTGATTTGGACATGCAAGAGCTTGATGAACATAATATGTAAGGGGCTGTATTAATTATCTAGAAGTATGTGCTTTTTTTCTTCACATTTCAAAACTTCGCCAAGAATCTTATCATTGAACTTTGTAAGTAACCAAAAAATGTGTTGCTTTCAAGTAGAGGCATCCATAAACTTACACCACACATTATTCACTTTACGAACTTATATCCCGCCGCATGCATGGTGAGAAAGTACCTAGGTACAGACGGATCCGGTTCAAGTTTCTTCCTCAGCATCAGTATGTAATTGTCAACTGTCCTTGTGGTAGGATAAACATCATATCCCCAAACTTCGTCCAGCAGCTTGTTGCGTGAGATGACTTCTTCAATGTGCCTGATGAAGTACTTCATAAGCTCGTATTCCTTCAGTGACAACCTTACGATCTTGCCGGCTTTTGTTGTCACCATAGTCTTGAAGTTCATCTCCACTTCACCGAATTCAAATGTCTCAAATACATCCTGTATGGCGCCTCTTCTTTTGAGTATTGACTTGATCCGTGCAATAAGCTCCCTGATGCTGAATGGTTTTGTAACATAGTCATCGGCGCCAAGATCAAATCCGAGCAGTTTGTCAGATTCTGTACTCCTTGAGGTGAGCAGTATGACCGGCGTATTGACTCCCTCTTCCCTGAGCTTCTTGCAGATCTCAAGCCCGCTCATTGACGGCAGCATTATATCAAGCAGTATAAGGTCCGGGCCGGAATTGTGAGCGGCGGTAAATCCGGCTTCGCCGTCATTTTCCACAACTATCCTGAAGCCTTCGCTTTCAAGGCTCTCCCTGATGCCGGATGAAATTGCGGGATCATCTTCTATCACCAGTATCTTACTCATGATATGTACGTAGTTTATTTAAGGTTCTTCTAATTTGTAAGCGGCTTGTTAATGCCGGTTAAGTTTCCGGCAAGTATGGATTCCTTCCTGAGAGCCATGCAAACAGCAACATGATCTCATACCGCATAAAGACTCCTGGAATATGTCGTTCTGATCAGTTTCTTTGGCATTGCATTGCAGTACAAATCCATCTTATCCGGGAATCTCATTCTGTTTACCGGTTAACAGAATGCCGGATTTCATGCGGCGGCATCCTGTGTTTCAGCCTCATACGCGGGCAGAATTATTTTGAAACTGCTTCCGATACCCTGTTCACTTTCCACTTCAATTCTGCCCCCGTGTGCTTCAACAATATTCTTCACAATGGAAAGGCCGATGCCCGCACCTTTTATGCCGGATGTTTCTTTACTGACTTCACGGAAGAACTTTGTAAAGATCTTCTTCAGATTCTCACGGGAAACGCCTATACCTTTGTCTTCAACGGCAACAGCCGCATTGCCGCCCTGCACAGAAGTGACTATCCTTATGTGTCTGTTACTGCCGGAATACTTTATGGAATTCGTGATCAGGTTCTCAAGTACTGAAGCGAACGAGTCCTTATCGCCGTTTATGTAAACCGGATCGGGTGAAAGCTGAACCTCCGTTGTAAATTTCTTCATCCTCAGCTCATAGTTCATTCTCGACAGCAGCTCTTCCACCGCACAGTTAAGATCCATCTTCTCAAAATTATATATCTTCAGCCCTTTCTCAATCCTTGAGAATTCAAGAATATTCTCTATCATTCTTCTTAGTCTCTCTGTCTCACCCTCAATGATGCCGGCGTATTCCGCACGCTTCTCACTGCGGAGGTTGTCGTTGCTCAGCAATTCCGAATATATCCTTATAGCGGAAAGCGGTGTCTTCAGGTCGTGCGAAACGCTTGCGACAAAATATGATTTCAGCTCACTTATCTCCTTTGCCTTTTCAAGTTCAACATGCTCCGTCAACAGCTTTTCCTGAAGTTCGATCCTTTTCAATGCAAGCGCCGATGATGAAGCAATTGTAGTTAGCAGCCTGACGTCTGAGGCAGAATATCTCATCTCCGAAAGTTTCCTGCCGAGTATGATCGCTCCTGTTGCCTCATCAGAATTGAGTGAAAGCGGAACCACGAGTGCAATATTCACTTTGTTAAGGACCTCTTCAAGGCTGTCGTTGTAATCAACATCCGGCTCGCACATGTGTGCAACGGATAACGGCAGGTCAAATCTTCTCTTGATATCCTCCACCTTTAACCTGCAACTGTCTGCATTCAGATCTTCAAATCCCCTTTGGCCAATTATCCTGAACCTTTCTCCGCTTGCGGTCAGAGCGGCCACGGCAACCGACTTCACAGGAATCAGCGAACTTATCTCGGCAACAAGCATGCTTCCGAGCTCAGTATATCCTGCACAATCCTTTGCCTTTTCGGAAACGGACTGTATTGCCTTATCAAATTCATATTTCTCACGATAGAATGTCTTGTCAACTATGTTCTTGATTCTCAGCCTTAAAGGGTTGAGCAGAAATGCGATCAGAATTGCAGCGGCGATGAATATCAGTTTTGAGTCAATTCCGATAAGTCCGGTTATATAATTGATCAGCAGGTAGGTCATACCCGTATAGATCATTACCAGAAAGCCGATAAGTGTAAAGTAAACAATGCTCCTCTTTATTATCACTTCAATGTCAAGGACATGGTACTTCACTACCGCCACGGCAAAGGAGATTGGAATGATCAGGAGTAATGTGAGCAGGATCTCTTCGGGCAAAATGTATCTGAGGTCTGCCAATCCGGGAATGAGCCAGAAGATTACGAACGGCCCCGCGCCCATTGTCATCCCCCAGAATATCCACTCGATCTTTCTCTTTAAATATGCATGCCGGATCTTGCGGTACTTATACACGAGTGTCAGTGCGCCTGAAATGAGGCTCATAAGAAGGACCAGTTCACACAGCCTCCAGAATTTTTCATAAAGGATGATACTGTCTGTATTCATATCGCTCATTGCTCGCCAACTGATCCACACGGATGCAGAGCCAAGTATGATTGCACAGGTGTACAAAGATCCTGTGATCACTTTATGAAATCCGTTCTTTACGTTCCTCTCCGGGAAAGACATTATGAAGTGCAGAAAGAAAACACTTCCGAAGATGTAGCTCAACGAATGCGAGAACTTTACTATGACTGATGCAGGGTTGTTTGAAATCTGATATGCGCCCGGAGATGTCACTATTGCAACTGCAAATGTTGAAAGCACAAGAAACAGAAGTACTGCCGCCTTGTCATCAGGCCTGGCAATCACTGCAAACAGTCCGAGAAGAAGAAAGGCCGTGCCTGCTAATGAAGTTATCGCAATGAATGTGTAGGATTTGTAATAATGGACAAGCGTTACATCCGCTCTAAGGACTTGACCTGATGCATTCCTGTAAGTGACGGCAACACTCTCACCGGGCTTCCGGCTGTCTGTGATCATTTCAGCTGAAATTTCCGACCTGACCATAATGCCTTCAATTGACTCAAGTATACTGCCTGATTCGGGAACTCCTGAAGGATTTATTGCAACCACAGTTCCTCCTGATGTTTCAAGGCCGAATGGCAACCCGGGCTTGTCAATTAACTGCATCACTGCCATCACGCTGACCAGCAAGCAGGTCAACGCATATATGAAACAGGCAAAATGTCTGTAACGTCCCGGCATTGATCTTCCCCGGTAAATTGGCTGTACAGAAAAAAAAGGATTTCCGTAGCCGTACAGTCTCTGTGTAACCGATACAAATTACCCCGCAACCTGTAATAAGACAATGCAGAAAGTAAGCACCGAAGACCCACTCAAGCCAATGCCGTCCAAAACATTTTCATAAAGAAGAAAATGTGATAAAAGCGGATTGATATTGAACACTTTTCCGAATGTAGCAGGAACAACCCGCCTCAGCATAATTGCCGTTAAGAAATTGTGAGCGAAGGCGTGAGCGAGAATTTCCTGTT
>CAZTQR010000063.1:0-19100 GCA_964615795.1 uncultured Ignavibacteriaceae bacterium | reverse complement strand
CTTTTCAATCCTACAATTGAAGCGAATTTGAATTTGCGGTCATTCAGATAAAGATGTAAGTTGCATTCAAACAAATCCCAAATCATGAAGAGATCACTTCTTTCAGAGATCAAGACAGACTGCAGGTACTTCAGGGGGAGTTCACCTTGCATAGCAAACAAGGAATACGGAGCCAATTGCACGGGCTGTAACATGTATGACAGGGTTGAAGAGAATATTCTCATCATTAAGCTCGGCGCTGCGGGCGATGTGATAAGAACAACGCCTTTGCTTTATGCTTTGAAGAAGCAGTATCCCTGTTCCAGAATTCACTGGCTCACGGACTATCCGAGATTTGTTCCTTTAAGCACATCTCCGTGTGCTGATGAGGTGTACGGATTCAATTTGAGGGACCTGACATATCTCAAAACCCTTGATTTTGATCTTGTGATCAATCTCGATAAGGACAGGGAAGCAATTGCTCTTGCAAAAGATCTTAAGAGTAAAAAGAAGTTCGGTTTCCTTATGAAGGACGGAAATTGTTTCCCGGCTGATTCGAATGCGGTGCATAAGTTTCTGACAGGCGTTGATGACAATTTCTCCAGGATGAACACAAAGAGCTACATGCAGGAAGTCTTTGAGATCTGCGGATACGAATATGCCGGCGAGAGATATCTGATTGATCTGCCGGGAAGGACGGAAATTGAATTGCCTGTTGATCCTGACAGGAAGGTGATTGGCCTGAATACAGGTGCGGGAGAACGCTGGAAATCCCGGCTGTGGAAAGATGATCACTGGGTGGAGCTTGCAAACAATCTCTGTGAAGCAGGATTTGAAGTTATACTTCTTGGCGGTGATTCAGAGCATGAGAGAAATTCAGAACTTGAGAAGAAAACACAGGCAAAGTATTTTGGCACATTCGGGATCGGTGATTTCATAAATCTGGTGAACTTCTGCGATCTGGTGGTGACACAGGTTACAATGTGCATGCATCTTGCGCTTGCTCTGAGAAAGAGAGTTGTACTGATGAACAACATCTTCAACAGAAATGAATTTGACCTGTTCGGCTCAGGTGAGATAGTGGAGCCGGTAAGGGAATGCAAGTGCTACTTCGGAGCAACATGCCGGAACAGTGAATACAGTTGCATGGATCATATTACGCCGGACATTGTCTTTAACACGTGCATGAATCAGCTGGAGGTACCGGTCATTAACAATTAATCTGAATCACATACTTATGAGCGGAAGCAGGAAGTGGATCATAACGGGCTCGGCGCTTGGCTTCCTTGGCGTTGCGATCGGTGCCATCGGGGCACATGCACTGAAACCTCTGCTTACTCCGGAAACATCTGAGACCTTCCGCACCGGTGTCTTCTACCACATTGTTCACGCCCTCGCCATTCTCGCACTCGGACTTTCATCAAGAGAATATCTTCTCAAAGCATGCAGGTTCTTTCTCGCAGGCATAGTGTTGTTTTCATTCAGTCTTTATCCGTATTCCATCACTCAAGTCAAATTTCTTGCAATGATCACGCCTTTTGGCGGCGTGGCTTTCCTGGTCGGCTGGCTTACGGTAATTATTCTGGAAGTGAGAAACAAAGAACAGAACGGCCCTTCCGGCAGTTGAGTTCGTCCTCCGTTCAATCATTCTGAAAGCACCTTTAACAAATCGTCAATTGCCCGCAAACTAAGCTTGTCAGTTCAAACTCAATAACAAAATGACTATTTTATCCCGCACTCATGATCACGGAAAAATTCTTTTCGGGCGACGGTTTCAGAACGTCTTCTGACGGATCATATTTTGACGTCATAAATCCGTACAGCGGCAAACCGGCGGCAAGGATCTCGAAAGCGGGAAGGGAAGATTTTGACGCTTCGCTCAATTATCTTGTATCATCGTTTAAGAAGTATTCTTCCGAGCCCGTTTATGTCAGAGTTGAACTGCTGAGGAAGATCGCACTGAAGATCTCTGAAAGGTCCGAAAGCATTGCGCATTTATTAACCTCCGAGACCGGCAAGCCGATAAAGTATTCGAGAATAGAAGTACAGAGGGCAGTTCTTACATTTATGCTCGGAAGCGAAGAGGCGTCGCGGATAAACGGCGAAGTGACTGACATGAGCCTCATCAGGGGTTCGGAGAACGGAACGGGAATCATAAAGAGGTTTCCGCTTGGAGTGATACTTGCAATAACTCCGTGGAATTTCCCGGTCAATCTTGTTGCACATAAGCTTTCTCCTGCGCTTGCTTCCGGCAATACGGTCCTTCTGAAGCCGGCATCTGCTTCTGCCGCGTGCGGGCTTGAGATAATGAAGATTGTGAAGGAAGCTTGCGATGAATTACATCTTGGCTACTACCCGCTCAATGTACTGACAGCACCGGGAAATGTTACGGAAGAGTTTGCATCGGATAGAAGGGTTGCACTTGTAAGTTTTACGGGCAGTTCTGACGTGGGCTGGCACCTGAAGAGATCCCTTGACCGGCAGAGGATCTCACTTGAGCTCGGAGGAAACGCAGGGGTGATAGTTGATGAATCGGCAGACCTGAAGGACTCAGTTGCAAAGATCGTTACGGGGGCCTTTTCTCAGGCAGGCCAAAGCTGTATATCGGTACAAAGGATCTTTGTGCATGAAAAAGTTTACGACATGTTCGTTGAGATGCTTAAGGCCGCAGTGAATCAGCTTAATGTCGGAGATCCGTTTGATGACGATACTGAAGTTGCATCCATGATAAATGAAGAAGAAGCAAAGCGAGCCGGGAGCTGGATAAAGGAAGCAGTTGACGGCGGAGCGGAATTGCTGACAGGCGGCCAAAGAAGGTCGGCAGTGCTATCGCCCGCATTACTTGCAAATACAAGCAGGGAAATGAGCGTGAATTGCCGTGAAGTGTTTGCGCCGGTTGCTACTGTCACCAGGGTTTCTTCATTCAATGACGCTGTTGATCAGTTGAACGATTCTGCGTTCGGGCTTCAGGCCGGTGTTTTTACAAATGATCTTGGGAACGCATTCCGTGCTTTTGAAAAGATCCATACGGGCGGCGTTGTGATCAACCATGTTTCCACATACAGAATGGATGCAATGCCTTACGGAGGAGTCAAAGACTCCGGCAACGCAAGGGAAGGAGTCAGGTATGCGATCGAAGAAATGACCGAAAGAAAGATAATGGTTGTCTTCAGCAAATGAACTTCCTTCAGGGGTTGTAATTGAATCCAAACAAAAAATTTTTTGAATAAATCTGACCACCAAATCTACATGAACAAGCAAAGCAAGATGGCCGTATTCGGCGGAACGGGAATGCTCGGCGGCGCCATCGCAAGAAGGCTGTCTGCAAACGGCTACACAAATATACTTACTCCGTCAAGGAAGAACGGATTTGACCTGCTGAAGAAGGACGATGTTGACAATTTCTTCAGTTCAGAAAAACCCGACGGCGTATTCATGGTTGCGGGACTCGTCGGCGGCATTCTTGCAAACAATACCAGGCAGGCGGATTTCCTCTACCAGAATGCATTGATGATACTTAATGTGATAGAGTCTCTTGCAAAGAACTCTCCGCAAACAAAACTCCTTTATACAGGATCAACATGCATCTATCCGAAGGAGAATCCGCAGCCCATTAACGAGAACAGGTTCATGATGGGGCCTCTCGAAGAGACAAACAAGGGTTATGCCGTTGCAAAGGGAATGGGAATTGTCGCATGCCAGCTTTACAGACAGCAGTACGGAATTAACGCAATCGCCGCAATGCCGACAAATCTTTACGGCCCGAATGACAATTACGATCTCAATAACAGCCACTTCATTGCCGCCCTTGTGCAGAAGTTTGTCAACGCGCAGAGGAACGGAACCGAGCTTGTATTCTGGGGGAGCGGTAAGCCGAGGCGCGAAGCGCTGTATGTGGATGACTGCGCAGACGCGTGCATTTACCTTATGGAGAATTACAACTCACCGGAGATCGTAAACATAGGAACGGGATTTGACCACTCTATAAGGGAATATATAGACATTGCCAAAAAGGTTTTCGAGTTCAGCGGAGAGATCAAATGGGATACATCAAAGCCTGACGGCATGTATGAAAAAAGGACGGATGTATCTTATCTCAAAAGCATAATGCCGGAATACAATCCGAGGCCGTTTGAAGAAGGGCTCAGAGAAGTGCTCAAGGTTGATTTTGGCGTAGAAGTATAGCGGAATATCATTCTTACCGTTGTTTGAACTCAGCCCGCGGTCAGCACTGCGGGCTTTCTTTTTTAATGCAGATTCGTCAGGCGGATTCAATCTGCATTGGTTGTTCCGGCAAAAGACTCTCATTACTTCCTACATTTTCACGCTTCGATTGAGTAGATTGCGTGCTTTCAAACCGAATACATATCAAATTGGGAACACCTGTAAAATCAGATACCGCTGAAAAGATAGTTTCTTTGTCAAAGAGGCGCGGCTTCATTTTTCAGTCATCCGAGATATACGGAGGCCTGAACGGCTGTTACGACTACGGCCCGCTCGGCGTAGAGCTTCTGCGTAATATAAAGGAAGCGTGGTGGAAGGAAATGACCTACCGCGAGGATATTGAAGGAATTGATGCTTCCATCCTGATGCATCCGCGGGTTTGGGAAGCATCCGGACATGTTGAACACTTCACGGATCCGATGGTTGACTGCAAAGAATGCAAGGCGAGATTCAGGGAAGATCAGGTTGAGGAATCAGAATGCGGCAATAAGGCATACAAAGGAAGGAAAGCGGTTAAGTGCATGCAGGAAGGAAAGTTTACCGAAGCAAGAAATTTCAACCTCATGTTCAAAACTCACATAGGGCCGCTTGAAGAATCTTCTGCTGTCGTCTTTCTCCGGCCTGAGACAGCGCAGGGTATCTATGTGAACTTCAACAATGTGAAGGATTCTTCCCGTCAGAAGCTTCCGTTCGGCATTGCACAGATAGGGAAGGCATTCAGAAACGAGATCAACACAAAGAACTTCCTTTTCAGGACAAGGGAATTTGAGCAAATGGAGATGCAGTATTTCATCGATCCTAAGGATGACGAAAAATTTTTCGAGTACTGGAGAGGCGAAAGGCTCGGCTGGTTCACAAAATACGGGATGCGCCCCGAAAGACTGAAGCTTCATGTCCATGAAAAGCTCGCTCACTATGCCAAGGCCGCAGTTGATATCGAGTATGAGTTTCCGTTCGGCTGGGGAGAAATAGAGGGCATTCACAACAGAACTGACTATGACCTTAAGAGGCACACGGAATTTTCCGGCAAGAAAATTGAGTACTTCGATGATCAGACCAAGCAGAGATACACACCGTATGTGATCGAAACTTCTGCCGGCGCATCAAGAAGCTTCTTTGCTTTCCTCTGCAATGCATACGACGAGGAGGAAGTGACGAAGGTGAATGATGACGGAACGTCTTCATCGGAAATGAGGACCGTGCTGAGGTTTCATCCGGCGCTTGCACCCGTGAAAGTTGCTGTGTTCCCGCTGGTCAACCGTGACGGCATGCAGGATATTGCGCACAACATCAATGATGACCTCAGGAGAAAGTTCAAATCGTTTTATGATGACTCGGGTGCGGTGGGAAGAAGATACAGAAGACAGGATGAATGCGGAACTCCTTTCTGCATCACAGTGGATTCGGAGACCTTGTATGACAATACCGTTACCGTGAGGGAGCGCGATTCCATGATTCAGGAGAGGATCAACAAAGACAACATTGTTGACTATCTCAAAGGAAAGCTCGAGGTGTAACTTGAACTTTGAACTGATCATCGGCCTGATTGCCGCGTCACTCACTACATTCGGTTTCCTGCCGCAATCCATAAAGGCAATAAAAACAAAACACACCGGAGACCTGTCGCTGATAACGCTTGTAATGCTTGAGGTCGGCATCGTCATCTGGATAATCTACGGTTATCTTAAAAGCGATATCCCGCTTCTTGCCGCCAACTGCATCTCATTGATCTTCATGACCTTCACACTGATCCTCAAGCTCCGGCATGGATAGTTCCGTGCTGAAAAATGTGAGCATGTTCTCCGTGCTCAATGAAAAGGAATTGTCAAAGATCTATTCCTTCTCAACTCCCAAAACACTGGCGAAAGGTGAGATAGTTTTCTTTGAGACAGAGCCGTACCTGGGATTCTATGTGGTTCTGGAGGGCTGTATCAAGATATTCAAAATAAAGGGCGATGGCAGGGAACAGATCATTCATTTCATACACCCGTACGGTACCTTCGCTGAAGTGCCGATGTTTGAGCAGTATGAAAAGATAATGAATGACCAGTTCACTTATCCCGCCAATGCAATGGCGACTGAGGATGATACACGCGTTCTTCTTATCAGGTCATCGCTGTTCTATGAACTCCTTCGCAAGAACCATGAGATCTCGGTGAAGATGCTGGGAGCGCTTTCAAAGCGGCTGAGGCACCTCAATAATTACATTGAAACGAGAATGAAAGACATTCCTCACAGGCTCGCTGAGTTCCTTGTTCAGGAGTGCAGAAGGAGCGGAGGCAATGACATTCACAAGGTGGAGATAGAGATCACAAAACACGACCTTGCCTCATATCTCGGAACCATAGATGAAACGCTGTCCAGGACGTTCAAGAAGTTTCAGGACGAAGGGCTCATTCAAATGAAAGGCAGGCACGTTGTGATCAATGACATCAAGAAGCTGATCAGGATAGCAGAAGAATAAGAATTCCCTCGCCGCGCTCTCAGCCGGTTCACAGTCGCTTAATTTCCCCTCAAAGTAATACCCTGCCTCTCCGGTTTATTCCTTATTGACTTAAGTCAAACCATTTTCCGTTCAACTCCGGTAGTTTTGTATAACTATGGAAAGCAACGGTTCAAAGAATATTACAGCATCAACAACTCTCTCAGCCGCAGTAACACAGTCTCTTGAGTCAGCCGCAGTATTTGACAGATATGAGATGGACTACGGCAACTTTGGCCATTTGAGCATTCAGGAAGCCTGCGCGAAATACGGAACAGAAGTGAGAGGACTTCTGAGAGAACTGAATGACACTGCAAGATCGCTGAACATTTGCGGAAACACCGGTGACTGGGAAGCCCCGTTCCTGTGTGATTTCATTAAGGCAAACATGCATGCCCGGCTTGTAAACAGACTGCCTGATGTAAGGCACAGATTAATTGCGGCTCAGAAAGAGAAGTTCATCGGCAAGAATACAATGAGATCATTCAGAGAGTTTGCAGACAATCTTCAGTTTCACATTAACAAAGAGCAAAGAATGATCTTTCCATACATCAAGAGGATCGCCTCTGCGGCTGAATCGGGCATGATGCTTGAAATGGCACCCTTCGGCAGGGTTGCAAATCCGCTGAAATCCCTCGCGGCGGAACATATTGGAATGACGCGGATTGTCCGGGAGATCATTGATGAAGTGAATGCGGCCGCCGGTCAGAATTACAATAGCGATCATCTGCAAGCACTGTCAAGGGAGTTGAAGGAGCTTGCTTCCGCACTCAGACTTTACATTCATTTTGAAAACAACCTGCTCTTTCCAAAGACGGTCTTGCTTGAAAGAAGAGTTTTGACAACTAACAGAAGAAAAATATCACACAAATCAAAAATCAACTGAAGATGAAAACATCAATTCACATGAGCGCCATTGCACTTCTCTTGTTTACTTTCGTCATGCTTGTCCCGGGATGCGGAGACGATCCCTCAAAGGGCATCGGGCCGGTAAAGGAAGTTAAGCTGGAATCTGCGATAAACGATGAAATGTCAAATAAAGGCAAGGCAATCTTCGAACAGAAGTGCATTTCATGCCACAAATGGAATGAGAAGCTGGTCGGACCCGCGCTTTCCGGGGTTACAAAGAGAAGAAAGCCGGAATGGATAATGAACATGATCCTCAATCCCGTTGAAATGACACAGAAGAACCCCGAAGCGCAGGCATTGTACAATCAGTTGCTTGTTCAGATGACCTTTCAGGATGTAACACAGGATGATGCAAGAAATCTGCTCGAGTATTTCCGCTCCATGGATAAATAAACGGATAAATAACCGAATCAAAATTCAAAATCATTTGAAATGAAAAATCAAGGTTTGTTAAGGTTCCTTCTTCCATTAATTGCAGTGTCGGTGATCGCGCTTGCAATGGACGGATGCTCTTCCAAGAAGGAAACCAAGGGCCCGTCGCTTTCCGGCGATGAGGCAAGCAAGGTTTATGTAGAGCCGGGGAAGTATGACGAGTTCTACTATTTCATATCCGGCGGCTTCAGCGGACAGGTTTCATCATACGGCATTCCGTCAGGAAGATTGCTGAGGGTCATTCCCGTATTTGCCGTTAATCCGGAAAACGGATACGGATATACTGAAGAGACCAAGCCCATGCTAATGACTTCATACGGCTTCATTCCGTGGGACGACTCGCACCACGCCGAGCTTTCGCAGACAAACGGCGTTCCTGACGGCAAGTGGCTCTTCATCAACGGAAACAACACTCCGCGAATTGCAAGAATAGATCTTGCAACATTCAGAACCGTCGAGATAATCGAGATCCCGAACAGCGCGGGCAATCACTCATCACCTTTCACAACTCCGAATTCGGATTACGTTGTTGCCGGAACAAGATTCAGCCTGCCGATCGAGAACAAAGACGTGCCGATATCCTCCTACAAAGAGAATTTCAAAGGCGCACTGAGCTTCATCAAAGTTGATAAAGGCACAGGCAGAATGGGAGTTGATTTTCAGATCATCACTCCGCCTTTTGACTATGACCTGAGCCACTCGGGAAAGGGGCCGTCCGACGGCTGGTTCTTCTTCTCATGCTACAATTCGGAGCAGGCATACACTCTTCTTGAAGTTAATGCTTCACAAAAGGACAAAGACTACGTCCTTGCTGTGAATTACAGGAAGATCGCAGAATTGGTTGCATCCGGCGGCAAGGGCACAATGGGAAAGACAAGGTTTGCGCATAATGTGTTTGATGAAAAGACGCAGACTGCAACAACTGAGTGGGTGGAAGAAGTAAGAATGATCAATGCGGCCGATCTCAAGGGAATGTTGTATTATATGCCGTGCCCGAAGTCACCGCACGGAGCAGATGTTGATCCCACAGGCGAATTCATTGCGGCGGGAGGCAAGCTGGCGGCAGTAATACCTGTTTACTCATTTTCAAAGATGATCAAGGCAATTGAGGGAAACCAGACAGACGGAGAGATTGACGGTATTCCGGTTTTGAAATATGAAGCATGCCTTGCGGGAGAAGTGCAGAACCCGGGACTCGGTCCGTTGCATACAGAGTTTGACAATAAGGGATTTGCTTATACGTCAGCATTCGTTTCATCTGAAATTGTGAAATGGAAAGTTGATACAAGGGAAGTCGTTGACAGGATTCCGGCATACTACTCCATCGGCCACCTTACCATTCCCGGCGGCGATTCCAAACAGCCATGGGGAAAATATGTGCTTGCAATGAACAAGATCACGAAGGACAGATATCTGCCTACCGGACCCGAGCTTACGCAA
Source organism: uncultured Ignavibacteriaceae bacterium (assembly GCA_964615795.1). Taxonomy (GTDB): domain Bacteria; phylum Bacteroidota; class Ignavibacteria; order Tepidaquicellales; family Tepidaquicellaceae; genus JADJAH01. The sequence continues at coordinate 9,634 of CAZTQR010000063.1, read as the reverse complement.
TCAGCACAGCTCATAGATATTTCGGGTGATAAGATGAGACTGCTGAGCGATTTTCCGACTGTCGGTGAGCCGCACTATGCACAGGCCATTCCTGCAGATCTTATTACAAAGAATCAGGTGAAGATATACAAGCTGTCGGAGAACATGAATCCCTATGCGATCAAATCTCCGAATGAAGCCCGTGTGGAAAGAAAGGACGGAGCGGTTCATGTATATCTCGGAGCAATAAGATCACACTTCACACCCGATAACATTGAAGGTGTTATGGTAGGGGAAACTGTTTATTTCCATATGACAAACATGGAGCAGGATTGGGATATCCCGCACGGATTTGCAGTGATGGGAAATCAGAATTCAGAAATGCTCGTGATGCCAGGCGAAACATGCACCATAAAGTGGGTGCCTGAGCGTGCGGGAATTTATCCGATGTACTGCACCGATTTCTGCTCTGCCCTTCACCAGGAAATGCAGGGCTATATTCGCGTGTCTGAAAAGGGATCCAATGTACCTTTGGTTGCTACCGGAGGCAAGTAAACTAAACTCAGGGGCGCCGGTGAGCGCCCCAATTTTTTTGACCTATGAAAAAGTCATCGAAGACGATAATATTTGCAGCGGTACTGCTACTTGCGGGAATCTATTTTGTGCCGATCTGGGAAATTGTGCTTGACGCACCGCAATACCCTGAGAGCCTTGGGATGAAGATCCATATTGACATGCTGTCCGGCGACCTGCAGACGATCAACGGCCTTAACCATTACATTGGAATGAAAGTGATCGAGCCTGAGTCGATCACTGAACTCAAACTAATGCCGTATATTCTCGGATTTCTGATTCTTATTGGGATTGCTGTTGCTGTTACCGGAAAGAAGGTTTTGCTGTATGCATGGTTTGCTATCATGCTTCTTACAGGAGCGGCAGGCGCTGTTGATTTTTATCTGTGGGAGTATGACTATGGACATAACCTTGATCCCAATGCCATTATCAAAGTTCCCGGAATGAACTACCAGCCGCCGCTCATAGGCACGAAGCAACTGCTGAATTTCTATGCGCAGTCGTGGCCCGATCTTGGCGCATACCTTGCTTTTGCCGCGGGAGTTCTCATGCTCTTTGTGATCTTCAGAGAACGAAAGTCTTAAAATCATTTAACATGAATAAAATGTATCTGAATATTCTTTTCCTTTCCCTGTGGGCGGTTTTCGGATGTTCAAGGGAGATTGAGCCGATTGACTACGGCAAAGATCAGTGTGCACACTGCAGAATGACAATTGTTGACAATAAGTTCGGCGCTGAGATAGTGTCATCAAAAGGCAAAGTGTACAAGTTTGATGCGGCGGAGTGCATGGTCAATTTTCTGAATACAGGTAAAATACCCGAAGCTGAAGCCGAGACTTTGCTTGTTACCAATATTGAATCTCCCGGCAATTTCATTGATGCACGCACGGCCGTCTTTCTGATCTCACCGAAGCTCAGAAGTCCGATGGGCGAAAATGTCTCGGCCTACGACAGCCGGAATTCGGCTGAAAAGTACAGAGAAAAGTATCCGGGAGATGTGTATGACTGGAACTCGCTTATAGCAATGTTCAAATCCAGATGACACGTGTCCGCTCCAATATTACTGTTCTTCTGTTAACTCTTGTGATCGCATCAAATGCCTGTTCAAGGGAGATCGTCGTTTGCAGTGACTGTGGTGTGACTTCAATTGCGCAGGCGATTGCGGAAAGCAGAGACGGTGATGTGATAATTCTGAAGCAGGGTATATATAAGGAGTATGATCTTACTGTTTCAAAGAAGACGGAGATAAGGGCAGAGGAAGGTGCAGTCCTGGATGTGGACAGAAAAGGTTCGGGAATTACAGTAACACGGGACAGCGTGAAGATCAGCGGGCTTACCGTCCGCAACGTGGATGTAAGCTACATGAATGATCTCTCTGCAATAAAGGTGGATTATGCGAAGGACTGTGTAATTGAAGGCAATTCATTCGAAGATACTTTCTTTGCGGTCTATCTTGCGGGCGCGGGTTCATGCAGAGTGACCGGCAACAGAATCGCCGGAAAGGCGAAAACAGAATCCTCATCTGGCAACGGCATTCATCTCTGGAAATGCAGGGACCTAACCATAACCGATAATGTGATCTCAGGACACAGGGACGGCATATATCTTGAGTTTGTTTCATCAAGCAGGATGGAGCGAAACTACAGCAGTCAGAATCTCAGGTACGGGCTTCACTTCATGTTCTCGGACAGCAATTCGTATTCGGGAAATACGTTCGAAAGGAACGGAGCCGGAGTGGCGGTTATGTATTCCAAGTTCATAAAGATGACAGGCAACACATTCAAGAACAACTGGGGCGAAGCATCTTACGGGCTTCTGCTCAAAGAACTATACGACGGGATCCTTGAGGGCAATCTGTTTTACAAGAACACCGCTGCGATACACGTTGAAGGTTCTAACCGAATCGAGATCGTCCGCAATGATTTCATTGAGAACGGATGGGCATTGTATCTGCTGGGAAACAGCTATGACAATAAGATCATCGCCAACAATTTCATTAACAATACTTTTGATGTCTCTTCAAACAGCTCAAAGAACAACAACAGCTACACGGATAATTACTGGGACAAGTACAAGGGTTACGACCTCAACAGGGACGGTACAGGTGATGTCCCTTACAGGCCGGTAAGCCTGTTCTCTGTCATTCTTGAGAAGTCGCCAGAAAGCATCATCATGCTCCGCAGTGTGGTTGTTGACATTCTCGATGCAATTGAAAGGGTCATACCTTCAGTGACACCGGAAACTCTCATTGATGAAAAGCCAAAGATCACAAGATACAGCAATGATAGAGATAAAGGGGCTTCATAAATCATTCGGAAAGACGCGGGCTCTTGCCGGCGCTGACCTTTCTTGCAGCAGCGGAGGCGTATGCGCGCTCATGGGACCGAACGGCTCCGGCAAAACTACACTGATGAAATCAATTCTGGGGCTTGTTATTCCGGATTCCGGGAGCATCATGGTCAGCGGTAAGGAGATCAAGGGAAGCTATGAGTACAGGCACGATATCGGTTACATGCCGCAGAATGTGAACTATCCCCACAACCTGCGCGTGTCTGAGCTCTTTGAAATACTTACAGAACTTAGAAAGTCCGGCAGAGACGAAGAACTTGTCGAGGAGTTCCGCATTCGGGAGATATTCGGCAAGAAGTTCGGACAGCTTTCGGGAGGAATGAAGCAGAGAGTTTCCGCGGCCATAGCATTTCTGTTCAAACCTTCCGTATTGATCCTCGACGAGCCCACTTCTAGCCTTGACCCGCTTTCAGCCGAGATCATGAAGGAGAAGATCAGGAAAAGCAGGAAGGCGGGAAGTAACATCATAATAAGTTCGCATCATGTGTCGGAAGTTGGCGAAATGGCAGACCGGCTTGCATTCATGCTTGAAGGAAGGATCGTAATAGATAAGAGCATCACCGAACTTAAGAACGGGTCGGGTGAGATCAGGCTCGGAAAGATCATTGCCGAACAAATCAGCATGAACTGAATTCATGAACATCACAATCCTGAAATACATTTTCTTTGAACTGCTTCGAAGCAGATTTGTGATCTCCTACGCTTTGTTCCTCGCTGTAATAAGCGCGGGAGTTGCTTACTTCAGCAACGATGAACTAAAGACATCGCTGACTCTGCTGAATGTAGTGCTTTTCATTATTCCTCTCGTCAGCCTGATCTTCGGCTCGATACATTTCTATGATTCCGAAGAGTTCATCGAGTTTCTTCTTACACAACCCATAAGCCGCAATACTGTATTCCGTGCAGAGTATCTTGCACTGTCTGCATCGCTGTCAATTGCCGCCGTTGCGGGAATTCTGCCGGCAATAATAATGAACGGAATATCTTCAACCGGCATTTTTCTTGTGTTCATTTCGGTTGCGCTTACATTTGTCTTTACCGGGCTTGCATTTCTTTCGGCCTGCGTTAATGCGGAGAAGGTGAGGGGCATCGGGCTTTCAATAATCGTATGGCTGATGATGTCGGTGCTGTTTGACCTGATCGTGATCCTGCTTATTGTGGCGTTCAGCCATTATCCGCTTGAGAGATTCATCATCATTGCAACTGCGCTCAATCCCATAGATCTCGGCAGAATACTTCTGCTTCTGAAGACGGATGCTTCTGCCATGATGGGATTTACCGGAGCATCTTTCAAGGAATTCTTCGGAAGCACAACAGGCATTCTTGCTTCGGCTTTCTCGCTTGTAATGTGGGCGCTGATCCCTTACCTGTTTGCGATAAGGACATTCCGCAGGAAGAACTTCTGACAGCGTCAGCGTAATTTTGTTCGGATATTGAAAGCAAATGTGCGGTGAATCCGTGTGACTTTCTTCACCGCACATTTGCTTTGGAGTCAGTTCACTCCCGCCTTTGAAAACTTAGTGACCAAGTTCTTTCTCGGAGGAACTGTTCTCAGATATGCGTATATCGCGGAGAGATCTTCAGCATTCATTCCCGCATACATCGTCCACGGCATGAATGAGTTGAACTCGCCCGGCGCAACTGAAGGCAAAACGTATCCGGAGTCAGCATAGCTCTTGAACTTTCTTATGAACTCCTGCTCCGTCCATTTGCCTATGCCGGTTTCTTCATCAGGCGTGATGTTGGCAGTGCGGATTACGCTCCCGTCAGGTGACTGAAACTCCCTTCCGCCGCTGAACTGCAGTTCTTTTATGATCTGACCCTTGTCAACCTGTGTGTGGCATTCAATGCAGCCTGCGGCATTTACAAGATAACTTCCGTAAGCCACCTTGTCTGACTTCGAAGGCATCTTCTGCGGTTCAGCGTTTCGCGGGATCGTATTCAGTATGAAGTTCATCGGAAAGTTAGACTTCGATTCCGGCACATCGCTCTTTATTGAAGGAAGCGACCTCAGGTATGCGATGATCGACTTAATATCTTCAGGATCCATTTTGCTGTAGTAAGGATAAGGCATTACCGGAAACATTGCCCTGCCTTCCTTTGTAACACCTGTGGTGATGACCCTGTAAAGCTCACCGTCAGTGTAACGGCTTATCCCTGCCGGCGTGATGTTCTTTGAATAATAGACTCCCGGAAATCCCATTGTCTCGTCAAACCTGTCGCCGCCTTTGCCCAATGTGCCTTCAACCACCGGGCCGGAGAATTTTGAAAAATCTCGCGTAGAGTGGCAGTCCATACATACTGTAACGTGATTTGCAAGATAACTCCCGCGAGCAATTCGCTCCGGAGTCAGCTCTACTTTCAGGTCCTGCGCCTTGTCAACATCCGGCAATGCAAACTTCACATAAGCAAGCAATGCGCCGATGCCGACTACAGCCAAAATGACCAGATAGAGAACGATCTTCAGAACAGTTTTCATTTTACTCCTTCCTTGAATTTTTGCATAAAAATATGAAACACAAATTTAACTTACTCAAATTTGTTGCAAAACATGCCGGGTCAGTTTGCAAGTGATTATTGCAGACGGGAAATTAACCTGTGTTCATTACAATGCAATAGGACGATATTATTCATGTTTTGTTTCACTTTGTATACACATATTTCAGCAAATGACAGAAGATCTTAGCTTCGCCCCAAATGTCAGCCTGGAATTATTCTCACAACAAACTTCAAACACTTAAGGGAATGAAATCAAATCTGACTTCGGGGAAATGCGCGCTTACTGCGGTTTTTGCAATATTCATCATTGCGCTTACCGGCAGTAATTTCAACAACAGCAGTTTCAAGTTCACAAAAGCCCTCAACTCCGAATTATCTGTTGCATCCGGTGATGAGAAGGTCCTCACATGGGTTGAGTTCAAAGATAAAGGAGACAACGATGCTCTTCTCAGCCGTCCGGATCTTGTGGTTACAAAGGAATCGCTCGAAAGGAGAGCGAAGGTCAGAAACCCGGGTGAGCTCATAGACATAACAGACATTCCTCTCAATGAATATTATGTGTCTGAAATCGCCTCATCGGGAGTTGAATTGAAGCATCGCTCGAAGTGGTTCAACAGGATCTCCTGCTACATGACCAGGGAGCAGATGCTTGAAATATCGGATATGGAATTTGTGAAGAGCCTTGACCTGGTGAGAAAGTTCAAGGTGAATTATGATTACCCTGAAACTCCCGGGAGCCCGGTTGTACCTGAAGACGGTTCCGGAGAAACTGACGGAATTGAATCCATGAACTACGGAAGCTCGCTTGCACAAATGCAGATCATAAACGCTGTGACAACTCATGACAGCGGCTATTACGGGCAGGGCGTTATCATTGCAATGTTTGATGCCGGCGTAGATAATATTGAGCACAACTGCTTTGATTCAATCAGGGCCAGGGGCTACCGCTCCTATGATTTTGTAAATCACGATACTATTGTTGATGACCAGTCGGGGCAGATGGGACAGGGCTGGCACGGCACAATGTGCCTCTCGCTCATCGGCGGATACAGGCCCGGCAGTATAATCTCGCCTGCTTTCAGGTCGAAGTTTTTCATTGCAAAAACAGAAAACACCGACAGCGAAACACCTCTTGAAGAGGACAACTGGATCGCGGCGGCAGAATGGGCTGACAGTCTCGGTGCAGATGTGATCTCAAGTTCTCTGGGATATATAGGAATGGATGCGGGTTCGACCCGAAGCTATGACTGGACATGGATGAACGGCGACAGTTGTATCATAACGATCGGCGCTGACCTGGCGGTTAACAAGGGCATTGTCGTTTGCAACTCGGCAGGTAACGAAGGGACACATACTACTCATAACACTCTCGGGGCTCCTTCCGACGGCGACAGCGTTATATGCGTCGGCTCGGTAACAAGCTCAGGAACAAGATCATCATTCTCATCCGTGGGGCTTACCACTGACGGCAGAATAAAGCCCGATGTAATGGCAAGGGGCAGTAGTAACTACGTTGCACAGACAGGCAGTGGATCAGGATATACAACAGGAAGCGGCACATCATTCTCATGCCCGATGACGGCGGGAGTTGTCGGACAGATCCTGTCTGCAAACAATTCACTCACACCGATTCAGGTAAGGGAGATCCTTAAACAAAAGGCGAGCAAGTACACTACTCCGGACAGGTTCATGGGTTACGGGATCATCAACAGCTGGGAATCGGTGAAGCTTGCGAAGAATACGGTGAATCCGAAAGTGCTGAATCTTAAGATGTACATTGAAGGCATGTATAATACCGGAACATCTGCAATGGTTTCGGATACTGTAAGAGTGTTCCTCAGAAACGCGGTACCACCTTATCAGATTATTGATTCTGCAAAAGGCGTTTTGAATTCTTCCGGACAGAACACTTTCTCATTCACAAATGCTTCAGGTTCTTCAAATTATTTTATTCAGGTTGGCCACAGGAATGCGATTGATACATGGAGCAAGACTTCACAGACATTTGTAATGAACAACCTCAGCTACGACTTCACGGCTGATTCCGCCAAAGCATACGGAAACAACATGAAAAAGGCCGGGACGAAGTGGCTGTTTTATACGGGGGATTCGGACAATAACAACGTTGTTGACGCAAGCGATGTGGCAATGATAGCAAACGACGCGGGCAATTATGTTTCAGGATATGTTAAAACGGACCTTAACGGCGATACGTTTGTTGATGCAACGGATTTTTCCATCTGCGATAACAACGCTCAGAATTTTATAGGAACGGTACGGCCGTGAAGAACAAAGCCGGTTGAATACGATATCAGTTTTCGGCGCAGTTGAATTGTTTCGCTTTCACAGTTCACCTCATAGTGCAGCGGCGCCGGATCGTTTTTCCATTATCCCGGAATGCATAACTTTGCACGAGGGCAGAAATTGAAACAAAAACAACAACCCAAATGAAAAACAACAGAACCATCCTTGCCATAGCGGCAATGGTCGGCGTGATCGCGCTAATGGGAAGCAACAGCGCAAACAACGACTTCAAGTACAGCAAGTCGCTGAAGACGGTACTGAACACGGCGGGGACAGATGAGATGATCAAGGTCTGGATCGAGTTCACTGACAAAGGTGAAAACACAGATGCACTGCTTTCTGACCCGCTGTCTGTGGTAACCCGGCGTTCGCTTGAAAGGAGAGCAAAGGTGAAACCAGCCGGCAGTCTCATTGACATCACTGACCTTCCGCTTGACCGTGAGTATATGAAAGCCGTTTCAGAGGCCGGGGCAAAAGTCAATCACAGATCAAAGTGGTTTAACCGGGTTTCGGCGCATGCAACCGAAAGTCAGATCGCAGAGATCTCTTCATTTGCATTTGTAAGGTCGGTTGATATTGTCAGAGGCTATGCAAAAGATCACAGCGATGTGGAGTTTGCCTCAAATCAGGTGATACCCGAATCCGATAACAACGGAATCAGCGGAGTGTCTTCGCTGAATTACGGCTCATCGCTCTCGCAGATGCAGTTGATCAATGCCGTTACACCCCACGACAGCGGCTATTACGGACAGGGAGTTCTCATCGCTTCGTTCGATACGGGAGTTGACAATCTGACGCATCCTTCATTCGACTCAATCAGAGCGAGAGGACTGCGGACTTACGACTTTGTAAATCACGATACGATAATAAGTAATCAGAACGGACAAATGGGTGAAGGCTCTCACGGTACAGAAACTCTGTCGCTTGTGGGCGGCTACAGGCCGGGTAATCTCATATCACCCGCGTTCAGGTCAATGTTCATTGTGGCAAAGACTGAGAACACCGACAGCGAGACCGCAGTAGAGGAAGACAACTGGCTTGCCGCGGCCGAGTGGGCCGACAGTCTTGGCGCCGATATCATTACCAGTTCTCTCGGATATCTTGACATGGATCCCGGATCCATAAGGTCATACAACTGGACCTGGATGAACGGTGACAGTTGTTTCATTACCATTGGAGCCGATCTGGTTGTGAATAAAGGAATACTTATCTGCAACTCCGCCGGAAATGAAGGCTCGCACAACACTCACAACACGCTCATTGCTCCTGCAGACGGCGACAGCGTTTTTACTATCGGTTCGGTTAACAGCAATAAGCAAAGGTCGTCATTCTCATCGGTTGGCCTTACAACAGACGGGAGAATCAAGCCGGACGTTTGCGCACTCGGAAACGGAAATGTAGTTGCGGCTCCCGGCGCAGGAAGTACGGGTTATACAAGCGGCAGCGGAACATCTTTCTCATGTCCCATGACTGCCGGCGTATGCGCCATGATACTTTCTGCAAATATGAACCTTACTCCGATGCAGGTGATGAATCTTCTGAGGCAGACAGCCGACAGCAGTTTTGCGCCGAACCGCAGGCGCGGCTGGGGACTGATAAATGCGTGGGAAGCAATCAAGATCGCAAGGACTATGACATCGGCAGGTTCTGTTTCGCAGATTGTCACACCGGGTGAATTTGAACTGCAGCAGAATTATCCCAATCCGTTCAATCCTGCAACAACAATAGGTTACCGGATCAGCCGCGCAGGATTTGTGAAGCTGACTGTATATGATGCGCTGGGCAGGGAAGTTTCGACGGTTGTAAACGGACAGAAGAATGCCGGAAGTCACAGTGAGAGTTTCAACGCGGTTTCATTGCCAAGCGGAATATATTTTTACGAACTCAGCATTGACGGCGTCAGCGCCGGTGCAAGAAAGATGATGCTTGC
>CAZTQR010000062.1:1175-19246 GCA_964615795.1 uncultured Ignavibacteriaceae bacterium | reverse complement strand
TGGTATCAGATTCAAATCCGGAAGTTATCGAATACATTACCAAAGTTGGGATTAAGCTCAATGACACAATTGAAGTTGCAGAAAAAATAAATTTTGACAATTCAGTACAGATCACCACGGGAGGCAACAAGGTCTTCCTCAGCGAAAAAATTGCAGAAAACATCTATGTGCTCAGGAAAAATTAACCGTATCACCATTGCTTCAGTGATGTTTGCCCTCGCCATGTTCGTTGCATCATGCGGCAAGAATGAGGAAAAGAATGTGACAGCCGGAAAGCTGAAGGCTGTATCGACCATCACAATCATCAACGATATTGTGAAGAACATTGGCGGCGACAAAGTGGATGCAGTCAGCATTTGCGGCGTTGGTGTTGATCCGCACACATATCACCCGAAGCCATCAGACCCGAGGCTTGTTTCGGAAAGCAACATTGTGTTCATTAACGGCCTTGGTCTTGAGCACTGGATGGAGGAAATGATAAGGAATGCCGGTGGCAGGCAGAAGGTGGTAACTGCCACAACCGGCATCACTCCGATGACCGACGAAAAGGGATTCGGCGATCCCGATCCGCACGCATGGTTCAATGTGGAGTATGTGAAGACATATGCGAGGAACATTGCCGACGGACTCATTTCAATTGATCCTGAAAACAGGAATTACTACGAACAGAATCTCAGTAATTACAGCATCAGGCTGGATTCGCTGAATGAATTTGCCCGGACTGAAATTGCGAATATCCCGGAGAACCAAAGAGTGCTTATCACTTCTCACGACGCGTTCAGGTATTTCGGAAAGGCCTATGGCCTGCAAGTCAAGGGCCTGCAGGGAATCTCAACGGAAGCAAAGGTGAGAACGGAAGATTTCAAATCGCTGATAGATCTGATAAAAGAAAGACAGCTCAAAGCCGTGTTTGTTGAAACGAGCGTAAATCCGAAACTTCTTGAGCAGATATCATCAGAAACGGGAGCAAGGGTTGGCGGATCACTATATTCTGACTCAATCGGCAACGAGGGCACCGAAGAAGGAACTTACATCGGGGCAGTGAAACACAATGTTAATACAATTGTAAACGCGCTCAAGTAGATGATAACCGTAAGAACAACGAATCTGACAGTTTCATATCACAAGAGGCCGGCAATAAAGGGCATCAATCTGGCAGTTGAGAGCGGCAACATAGTGGGTGTTATCGGGCCAAACGGTGCAGGCAAGTCAACTCTTTTCAAAGCCGTGCTCGGGCTTCTTCAGCCGGATACGGGCGAGGTCGAGATATTCGGAAAGCCGGTGAAGGAATCACTGAAGAAGGTAACGTACATTCCTCAGAAAGAGCAGTTTGACTGGGACTTCCCCATAAATGTCTTTGAGCTTGCGATGATGGGAAGATATTCCCACATGGGATATTTTGGAAGGCCTTCGGAAGCAGACAGGGAAATTGTTGAAGAGTCGCTGGAGAAAGTTGGCATGGGACATCATTCCCTCACTCACATAAGAAATCTTTCGGGCGGCCAGCAGCAGAGGGTATTCCTTGCCCGTGCCCTTGCTCAGCAAAGCGACCTGCTTATGCTTGACGAACCTTTTGTGGGAGTTGATGCAAAGACGGAAGAAGTGATACTTGAACTGATGAGAAACCTTAGCAACAGCGGTAAGACGATAATGATAGTTCACCACGACCTTATAAGAGTCAGGGATTACTTTGATAAACTCGCGCTCATAAATCAAACGCTTATAGCTTACGGAAACACAGCGGAAGTGTTCACGCGTGAACTGATAAGCAGGACCTACGGCGGAAAACTTACAATACTTCAGAAGATTGAAGAACTCGACAGGTCATAATGAATGAACTGAACAGAATACTTCTCGAACCTCTGCAGTACGAGTTCATACAGCGCGCGCTTGTGGCATCTGTAATGGTTGGAATAAGCTGCGGCCTGATTGGCGCATTCATAATGCTGAGGAGGCTTTCACTTATTGGTGATGCACTTGCCCATGCGGTATTGCCGGGAGTCGTTATAGGATTCATGATTGCAGGCAAGAGCCCTCTTTCGCTGTTCATAGGGGCCTCTGTTGCAGGCATAGTTACAGCCCTTCTCATAAGCTTCGTCGAGAGAAATTCCAAGATAAAGAGCGATACGGCGATCGGGATAATCTTCACAGGAGCGTTTGCGCTGGGAATCTTGCTTGTATCACAACTGAAGCAGGTGCACATAGACCTCTCCTCATATCTCTTTGGTGATGTTCTCGGAGTGTCGGATTCGGACATAGTGCTTTCATCTGTGATAACCGTGTTCATTACGGCGGTGGTGATACTATTTTACAAACAACTGCTTGTGACTACATTTGATCCCACTCTTGCGCACATACTCGGAATCTCTGCCGGAGTTTTTCATTATTTCCTGATGACAATGCTTTCAATGTCTATTGTTGCCGGCCTGCAATCGGTTGGTGTGATCCTCATAATTGCCATGCTCATCACTCCGCCTGCAACGGCGTTTCTACTCACTGAAAGAATGAAGCCCCTGCTTGTGATATCTGCCACAGTCGGCGTCCTGTCATCAGTGGCGGGACTTTATCTCTCCTATCATTTCAATTTCGCATCCGGCGCATCGATCGTGCTTGTTGCAGTGTTCATTTTTATGCTTGCATTCCTTTTCTCGCCGAAGCAGGGATTGGTGGTGAGGGCGTTGCGAAAGCGAAAGACCTCAAAGCTTAACATGTATGAAGACATTATAAAGATCCTCTCAAAGGAGGATGTGCCTTCTGATGCCGTGCATGCAGGTGAAATACTTATAAAGAAGCTCGGGCTTTCCCATAAAAAGATAAAATCTGCGATCGCAGGCATATCACAGCTCGGTCTCATTGAAAGAAAGAACGGCAACCTGGTTCTTACGGAAAAGGGAAGCATCCTTGCAAAGAAGCTTGTAAGGTCTCACAGGCTTTGGGAAACATATCTTACGGACAAGCAGGTTGTGGGATTGGAAAACGTTCATCAGGATGCGGAGAAGTACGAGCATATACTTTCTGATGAGCTGTTGAAAGAGATAGATGAAGAGCTTGGACATCCCGAAAAGGACCCGCATGGCTCGCCGATTCCCAAATAGTCAAAGAGGCTGTCAGTACACAGACACTCTGCCGTAAAATGTGATGCAGTTCAGGAATCAATCAACGGTTGAATCAGGTATGCAATGCATCAGTTATGATTTCCTTTGCATATACTTTCCCGGATCGCTAAGTGCTTTGAAACCGAATTTCCTGTACAGCCCGTGAGCGTCGCGAGTTGCAAGCAGCCAGCTCTTCACTGACCTGAACATCTCATGCTCAAAGATGACCTTCATCATCCACTTCGATAATCCGCGACCACGGTACTCATCAATAATGAACACATCCGCAAGATAGGCAAACGTCGCTTTGTCGGATATCACCCTCGCAAATCCGATCTGCTTCTTGCCGTGATAAAGTCCGAAACATACTGAATTCTTCACGGAAGCTCTTGTCACTTCCTGACTGCGGCCCTTTGCCCAGTATGAACCGGAAAGAAAGCCGTGAACAACGCTGAAGCTAAGCTTACGCCTGTCTGTGCTGATTGTGAAGGAACCCTTGCTGAACTCTTTCTGCTTCATTTCCTGATGGGCCTTTGTTTCGGGCAAGATAGTCAATTGAAGCTTTTAATGAATTATCTTTAAATAGTAACATGCATTGGCTATCTTCGAACCCGTGTTAACCTATGTTAAAGCAATCATCATATCCGTACATTGCCTTGTCATAGCCGTTCTGACCATCCTTGTTTTCCCGATAGACAGCAAAGGAAAGATCACGCACTTCCTTTCAAAGCTGTTCGGAAACGGCATACTGATGATAGCAGGTGTCAAAGTCTTTACGGAAGGCACGGAGAATCTCGACAGATCGGAGACTTACATCTTCGTCTCCAACCACCAGAGCTATTTCGACATCCCCGTGCTGATGCATTCAATTCCGAACAATGTGCGGTTCATCTACAAAGATTCGCTTTCTAAAATACCAATACTCGGCTGGGGAATGTATCTTGGTCAGTATATTCCGATCAACAGGGAAAATGTGAGAGAGGCAATGAAGTCACTTAAGAAGGCCGCGGAAAAGATCAGAAAGGGAATTTCGGTGGCCATCTTTCCGGAGGGAACAAGAAGTCACGACGGAAAGACTGGGGAATTCAAAAGGGGAATGTTTGTGCTGGCAGATGAGGCCAAGGTGAGTCTGGTGCCGACGGCAATTGACGGAACATACTCAATAATGCCGAGAGGAAAGTTCAGGATAGTTCCGGGAAATGTGAAGGTGACATTTGCAGAACCGATTCCTTATTCGAAAGACAAGGCACTGCCTGAAGAGATCAGAAACAGGATCAACATTATGCTTAACCACTAAATCATAAACGCATGTCAGTAAGTATCAAGGATGTGGAAAAGATCGCAGAGCTTGCCAAGCTAAGGTTCGGCGGCGATGAGCTCGAAAGACTGAGGGGAGACATGAACCGGATACTCGGTTATATTGACAGTCTGAATGAACTTGACCTGGAGAAGGTTCAGCCGCTTGAAAACATCAACGACATTGAGAATGTGGAGCGGGAGGATATTCCGAATGACTGTATTACAAACGAGGAAGCGCTGAAGAATGCTCCGGCAAAGACCGGAAAATATTTCCGTGTTCCGAAGGTGATAGACAAATGAAGGCAATTGCCGTCATACCTGCAAGATACGGCTCTACAAGGCTTCCCGGAAAACCGCTGGCGATGATCAAAGGCAAGCCGATGGTGCAGAGAGTATATGAGCAGTGCAGGAAGGCAAAGTCAATAGACAAAGTGATCGTGGCCACGGACGACAGAAGGATCATGAAATGCGTTGAGGATTTCGGAGGCAATGCGGTAATGACTTCAAGGAAGCATCAGTCGGGAACTGACAGGGTTATAGAAGCGGTGAAAGACGTTCACTGCAGAATAGTTGTGAATGTTCAGGGTGACGAGCCTTACATAGATCCCGCCGGAATTGACAAACTCGTAAGAGCATTTGATAAAGACAGCAAGATCCTTGTTGGAACGCTTGCAGTAAGATTTGCGGCGGGAGATGACTGCAATGACGTAAACAAGGTAAAGGTTGTGACAGACCTGAAGGGCGATGCGTTGTATTTTTCACGGTCACTTATTCCCAGTGAAACCGGCGGTAAATTCCGGCACATGAAGCATCTCGGCATTTATGCATTCAGAAAGAGATTCCTGCAAATCTTTCAGCAACTAAGGAAGACGGAACTTGAGAAAGCGGAAAGGCTTGAACAATTAAGGATTCTTGCAAACGGATACAAGATAAGGGTGATTGAGACATCACGCGATTCGATCGCTGTTGACACTGCAGAGGATCTCGAGGCATTGAACAATCAATGATAGAGCTGGTTGAAATACAGATGCGGCACAGGGAAACCCTTGCAAGACTCCTGAATGATCAGGACATTTCGCGATGGCTTCTGACTGTTCCCTATCCTTACAGCCTGCAGGATGCGGATTCATTCATATCGGTTTGCATGGAAGGAAAGGACAGCGCTGACAACAGAAGGTATGCAATTGAGGCTGAAGGCGAACATGTCGGCGGGATAGGAATTCACAGAAGGGAGTCGCATTCGGGAGAGGTCGGATACTGGATTGGGAAGCAGTATTCGAACAAGGGAATAGCAACGACTGCGCTGAAGCGGATCCTGAATATTGGATTCAATGAAATGGGGCTCCTGAGGATCTATGCGATCACCTTCTTAGGTAACGATGCATCTGAGCGCGTGCTGGAAAAATGCGGATTTCAATATGAGGGTCTGATGAGGAAAGCAAGAGTTAAGGACGGAGTTCCTGTGGACTGCAAGATATTTGCCGTAGTAAAATGAAAATGACAAAACATTGAAGAATATAAAATACGTATTTCTCACAGGCGGAGTAGTATCATCCCTGGGGAAAGGAATTGCGGCTGCATCACTGGGCCTGCTTCTCAAGTCGAGAGGGCTAAGAGTTACGATTCAGAAGCTTGATCCTTATATAAATGTGGATCCCGGCACAATGTCTCCTGTTCAGCACGGTGAAGTGTTTGTAACTGACGACGGTGCCGAGACGGATCTTGACCTCGGGCATTATGAGAGGTTTCTCGATGAGAATATGTCGAGGGCAAACAACATGACAACGGGGCAGATATACAATGAAGTGATTACAAGGGAAAGAAGGGGAGATTATCTTGGCGCAACTGTACAGGTGATCCCACACATCACGGATGAGATCAAAAGGAGGATAAGACTTCTTGAGAAGGACAGAAAGTACGATGTCATAATCTCCGAAATTGGCGGAACTGTCGGTGACATTGAGTCCCTGCCGTTTCTTGAAGCGATGAGGCAGTTAATGTTTGATGTAGGAAAGAACAATTCTCTGAGCGTTCATCTTACGCTTGTGCCGTTCATAAAATCGGCCGGAGAACTGAAGACAAAGCCAACACAGCATTCCGTAAAGACAATGCTTGAGATCGGGATTCAACCGGACATACTTCTTTGCAGAAGCGAGCAGCAGCTTTCGAAAGAGCTGAAAGCAAAGATCGGGCTCTTCTGCAACATCGAGCCTGAATCGGTGATGCAGGCGCTGGATGCAAAGTCCATTTACGAAGTGCCGCTCCTGCTGAAGAAGGAGAGATTTGACGAGATAGTAATGGACAAGCTGAACCTCAAGGCATCTGCTCCAAAACTTACTGCGTGGAAAAAGGTAGTTGACAGGATCACATATCCGGAAAAGGAGATCACAATTGGCATTTGCGGAAAGTATAACATCATTCCCGATGCTTACAAAAGCATTACGGAGTCATTCATTCATGCAGGCGCATTCAACGGCGTCAAGGTGAACCTGAAATGGATAGATGCGGAAGAGATAGAGAAAGGCAAGAGAAGCACAGGCCAGATCCTTTCCGGGATCAACGGACTGCTTGTATGCCCGGGTTTCGGCGAGAGAGGAATAGAAGGCAAGATCGCGGCAATAAAGTACGTAAGGGAAAACAGGATACCTTTCTTCGGGATCTGCCTCGGGCTTCAGTGCGCTGTGATTGAATTTGCGCGAAATGTATGCGGACTAAAGAATGCAAACTCTACGGAATTCAAAGAGTCACGCCACAATGTGATAGACATCATGGAATATCAGAAGTCCGTAAAGATCAAAGGCGGTTCTATGAGACTCGGTTCTTATCCGTGCATCATCGAAAAGAATTCTCTCGCATACAGGTGCTACAAGAAAGAGTTTGTGAATGAAAGGCACAGGCACAGGTATGAAGTAAATAACAATTACCGGAAGATCCTCTCGGAGAAAGGCATGATTCTAAGCGGACTTTCGCCCGACAGCACTCTTGTTGAGATGATCGAACTTCCCAGGTCAATGCATCCGTTCTTCATTGCTTCTCAGTTCCATCCCGAATTCAAATCAAGAGTTATCGAACCGCATCCTGTTTTCAGAGAGTTCGTCAGGGCCTGCAAGGGAAGCTGACAAGCATTCATGCCTGTGATCCGGCGGTTCCATTGCTGATCACATTAAGCACATCTGAAACGGCAGGACCCAGTCCGTCAGATTCGTTGAATCCGTAGTCATGCCCGTCCGCTGATGCATTCAACGTTTCAAAAGACCATAGGAGAACACCTGCGGCTCCTTTACTGAAGTGATTCTTCACTTCGCTCTTCAGGATCAGTTTCCTGGCATCACCGAATTTTTTCTTTATTCCAATCTCTCCCACATAAAGCGGCTTACCGAGTGACCTCGCCACAGCATAATCAATCTCGTTGTAGAGTCTCCAGAGATTTCTGACGGTAAGCGGGAATGAAAATGTCTTGCCGATGCTCGTGATCAGCTTAGTGTCAATAAGATCGCTGAATGAATTGAAAATCATGTCGAGCTTACTGAACAGATTGGACATGCCTTTGCCGGAATTCAGCCTGAAATAGAGGTCCGCCCGTTCGAGCATTGTAGCACTGAAGCTGTAATCATGGATTGAAACAAGGTCAAGCGAAGAAACTGAATGGAGTCTTTTGAATCTGCCGTGATCAAACCGTGAAAGTTCTCCGCCGAACCGGTCACCGATCCCTCCGATAGTGCCGATTGAAAGAAGCCGTGACTCGTCTGCCTGCTTTATGGCTTCGGCACTCCGGACAGTGAAATCACACAGTGCTTCAAAGCTGTCAACTGCAGGTTCATTGAAAAGCTCAATAAGAAGTATCTCATTGCAGTCCGCAAAGTTGCCTGCAACTGAAACAGCATGTGAAAGGTACTCATCCGTATATCCGCTTCTGAACCAGTCATCATTCACACTGAATCCCTGCAGATACTCATTCATATCTGCAAGTACCGGTATAAGCTTCAGATCAAGACGTTGTGCTGTTCGGCAGATCTCACTCAGCTTCCCTGAGGGCATGGAAGAAAATGCCCAGAACCTTACAACGGTAAAACCTTCTGAAGCCGCATTCTCCAGCATCTGCTGAGTTTTATCGGAGTCAACGTATGCGAGTTCATACATGTTTGTACCGGCAAACCTGAAGGGCTTGTCCCCGTAACAGAGCCGGCCGTCAGTTACATGCGGTTTCGTGATCATCAACGGACAACGTAATTTCAATAGAGATGTATTGCAACATAGAAAGTGCCGAACACAAATTAATGCATGGACTTTGCAATTGCCCCTTTTCAATTTGTGGGAAACAAAAACGAATGAAAACGGTAGAAACAAAACTTATTCTCCCCGGAGAAAGCACGTTCTTACCGGAAGAAGAATACGGCTATACTGCAGATAATGAATACGCGGTAAGCATCAGTTCATCAGGCGGGGAGTTTTCATTTGCACTGAGGCTGTCCGCGCTTCCGGTGCCAAAGACCAGGAGATGGACAGAAAGGGATGAGGATAAGTTGAGGATGGGAGAGATGCTCGCCGGAATGCTTTCTTTCCGGGCTGTGTCGGAAGGAAGGACCGCGGGAATTGTGATAGCGGAAAGGACGAAATGGAACAACTCTGTGTATTTGGAAAAACTTCATGTCAGCAAATCATTCAGAAACCTCGGCGTTGGCAGAGGATTGATAAGGGCAGTGGAGACTTCAGCGGTATCGCAGGGTGCGGAGAAATTATGCCTCGAAACACAAAACACGAATTCGTCTGCCGTCAACTTTTACATGAAATGCGGCTTTGAGATCACCGGACTTGACACCGCCCTGTATTCAGGTGATGAGTGCAAGGGAGAGACCGCGGTTTTTATGACAAAGCAATTGAAATGAGGCCTGTAAGATGATATCACTCTCAATTACTGACGCAAAGTTAATGCCGGTATTAGTAAATACTCTTTGATTTGATATTTTAATAACTTCGAATCTTTCAAAATCACTCACAGCCTGTTGCAGCCAAGAGGTTTAAGCGCCGAAGAAGTAAGGGAGCGGGTTTCAAAAGGACTTCAGAACAAGATCTCCAAGCCGAAGACAAAGACTGCCGGTGAGATCATTGTCGAGAATCTTTTCTCCGTATTCAACCTTGTCATCTTTGCCATCATAATCTTCCTTCTGTATTTCTACTATGTTTACCGTGATGAAAGACTTCTGCTTGACAGTGTGGGAGTGCTTATCATTGCCGTGATCAACACACTGCTTGCGATCGTCCAGGAGCTGAAGGCAAAGCGGGCGCTTGACAAAGTCAATCTCCTGCTAAAAAGAAAGGTGAAAGTTGTAAGGGATGGTGCGGAAGCGGAGATCGAGCCCTATGAAATTGTGAAAGATGATATTCTGAAGCTTTCCCGGGGCGATCAGGTGGTTGTTGACGGCATTGTGCAATTTACAAATCATCTCGAGATAGATGAGTCACTTCTGACGGGAGAGTCGAATCCAATACTCAAGAAGGTGGGGCAGGAAGTCCTTTCGGGAAGCTTCTGTCTCTCAGGGAGCGGTTACTATAAGGCTGACAAGATCGGAATGGAAAGCTACGCCTCACAAGTGACAATGCAGGCCAAGAAGTACAAGTTCGATCTGACGCCTCTTCAGAAGAAGATCAACCTGATCGTAAAGGCGCTGTTCGGCGTGGCGATAGTTCTTGTCATTCTTTCGGTTGCACTGAACAAGGACGGTATGAATCCCGACTTCGTCAGAAAGATCTCCACAATAGTCATGTCGCTTGTGCCGCAGGGACTTGTGCTGATGTCAACGGTCACATTTGCAGTGGGCGTTTACAGGATCAGCAAGCTCGGCGCAATTATTCAGAGACTGAATGCAATAGAGTCATTTTCGAATGTTCAGGTTGTATGCATGGACAAGACCGGCACTTTGACTCAGAACAAGCTTGCCCTGAGGAGCATCATACCTGCGGACGGCGTATCTCCGGAAAGCGCAAAGGCAATTGCCGGAACTTATGCAAGCCTTACGAGCGACAAGAATGCGACAGCAACGGCGATATCGGAACTACCGCCTGAAATCGGATACACGTTGACAGATGAGTTTCCGTTCAGTTCCGAAAGAAAATTCAGCATGATTGAAGCCTTAAGTCCGCAGAGCAATAAGGAAGTTCTGGTACTCGGCGGTTATGACATTCTTATCGGGAATATTCCGGGCCCGGCCAATTCCTACATAAGAGAAAAGTTTGAAGCGGAGAAGCTGGTGTATTACAGAAATCTTCTCCTGTGCAAGGTGCGGAACATTCAAAGCCTTAAGGAAGCTGCGGATAAGCTGAGCGGGATCGAGCTTGAACCTGTTTGCATCATCTCAATTACGGACAAGATCAGGGATGATGTCTTTGACGCGATTAAGCTTTTCACTGACAATGGCATAAAGCTGAAGATCCTGTCGGGAGATTCCGCGAAAGCAGTTCAGGAAGTAGCATCCGAAATCGGCTGGAAGATCTCCGATGATGAGCTTGTTTCGGGTGATGAAATAGAGAGGTCGGGTGATAAAGAGCTTATGAATCTGGTGAATGAGAAAACGATCTTTGCCAGGCTGAAACCCGAGCATAAGCTGAGGATAATCAAGGCGCTCAAGTCGCAGAAGATCTACACTGCCATGATAGGCGACGGAGTGAACGACCTGCCCGCGATAAAGGAATCCAATATGGGCATTGCAATGGAGGAAGGAAGCGCCATCACTAAAGAAGTTGCAGACATAGTTTTACTGCAGAATAAATTCTCACTGCTTCCGAAGATCTTTGATGAAGGCAATCTCATTGTCAATTCTGTGATGTCGGTCGGCAAGCTTTTCATCACTAAGAACTTTTTTGTCATCTACATCACTCTGATGTCAATTCTGTTCCTTCTGGAATTTCCGCTTACGCCGAGAAGAGTGTCGCTGATAAATGTCTTCGGGATAGGCCTTCCGGCATTCATGATCACGCTTAAGAACTCGAACCGTTCAAGGGCTCCCGACTTCACAAAGGAACTGTTCTCATTTGTCATACTGTCAGCGGCAGTGATCGTGGCGGCAGGCTATGCAGGAGTTTACATTGCGCAGAAGTTCTACCAGGTCACGGAAAGCGACCTGCAGATGACAATGCTTACCGTAATGATCATTACAAACATCGCCAACTATTTCTCCATAGTGCTTACAAAGGAAGAAACGGCAAACAGGCTGATGTATGTTATCTACGGATTCATGATCCTTCTGCTGTATATTTTCCTTGCGGCAACAAGCATACATACCGGAATAATCGGTCTGGCAAAAACCTTTTATGAGATCGAGTTTGTCAGGCCTCAACTCTGGCCTGTAATAATGCTGCTGAGCATTGTCAGCTCGGTGGTGCTGGTGTTCCTTCAAAAGCTGAGGGTAAAAATAATCTCAAAAGACCGCAGGGTATAATGAAGAAGAAGAGAATGGCGTTGCATACAAAGATAGTTATCGGCCTTTTACTGGGCGTAATATTCGGGTCTGTATTCCACGTGAGCCCGAGCAAGATCCTTATCACGGCAGACGGCAGGCAGGCTGAGATCGACAACTGGTCTTCACTGGAGTTTAAGAAAGCAGATTCAACGCTTGCGGTATTTGACTCGAAGTCACAGATAACTGCCATCAAGCAATTTGCCAAGATAAAAGACAAGAGTTCGATTGTGATGGAGGCCGTTTATCCGGACGGCAGGAGGGAGACTTTCAGCAAAGTCTCAGAGATGAGAAGGGAGAAGACGATTGGCGTGATGTTCAAGCCGCTTGGAGATATTTTCATAAGACTGCTCAACATGATAGCCGTTCCGCTCGTCCTTGCTTCGCTTATTGTGGGCGCCGCGTCGCTGACTGACATCAGGCACATTGCAAAGATCGGAGGCAAGACGATCGGATTCTATGCCCTGACGGCCGTTATGGCAATAACGATCGGGCTTGTGCTGGCGAACATAATACAGCCGGGTCAGCATATGACGGAAGAGACTAAGCAGAGACTGATGCAGACATACCAGGATGATGCCTCTTCAAAGATTGAGCAGAACATATCCTTGAACATCGTGGATTTTCTAGTGAACATGGTGCCGAAGAATCCGTTCAAGGCAATTGCCGACGGGGACTTCCTGCAGATAGTTTTCTTCGCGATCTTGACCGGTGTTTTCCTTTCCCAAATACACACCGAACGTACAAAGGCCGTGATTGGGTTCTTTGACGGCCTCAGCGGCGCCATGATACTTATGGTGGAAAAAGTGATGCTCATCGCTCCGTATGCTGTGTTCACACTGATTTCAGCAACAGTGGCTGAATTCGGGTTCAGTATTCTGCAGACATTGCTTCTTTATTCTGTTACTGTTGTACTTGGACTGACGATTCTCACATTTGCAGAATATCCCCTTCTCCTGAAGATCTTTACCAAAGTAAATATTGTAAAGTTCTTCAGGGTGCAAAGGCCGGTCATCGCTGTTGCATTTTCCACAAGTTCCTCGGCGGCAACATTGCCTGTTACAATGGACATCTGCGAGAAGAAGCTTGGCGTGCCAAACAAAATAGCAAGCTTCGTTCTTCCGCTCGGGACCACAGTCAATATGGACGGAACTGCCCTGTATCAGGCAGTGGCGGCGATGTTCATTGCTCAGGTTTACGGATTTGATCTGAGCATAACGCAGCAGCTTACGATTGTACTCACGGCAACGCTTGCGGCAATCGGAACTGCTCCCGTTCCCGGCGTAGGGCTGATAATGTTGATCATTGTGCTGAAGTCAGTGGGTGTGCCGGAAGAGGGAATTGCGCTGATCATCGGCGTTGACCGCCTTCTTGACATGTGCAGAACCGTACCGAACGTAATTGCCGATTCTCTTGCCTGCGTAGTGATTGCAAACAGCGAAGGTGAGCTCGGCGAGATAAAGGAAGATTCCGGGAATTTTAACTGAGGCAATTTCAGTTGTCCGGATTGTTAACAAAATCAAATCATGATAAAATTATCACAAGCACTCTTATTACTGCTGGCCACGTCAATACTTGCGCCGGCATGTTCCAAAGAAAAGGAAACTTCAGGCACAATTAAAACCAGGGAGACCAGTAGTGAAATGAACAGTTCGAGTGGCAGGAACATACATGACCTTTCGGTAAAGACAATGGAAGGTGAAGACAAGAAACTGTCGGATTACTCCGGCAAGGTTCTAATGATAGTCAATGTTGCCTCAAAGTGCGGATACACAAAGCAGTATGCGCCGCTTGAGGAGATCTACAAAAAATATGCAGACAAAGGGTTTGTTGTACTTGGATTTCCATGCAATGATTTCGGCGGCCAGGAGCCCGGCACAAATGACGAGATCAGGACATTCTGCGAGACCAAGTTTGATGTTACATTTCCGCTGTTTGACAAGATCAAGGTCCTTGGAGATGACAAGAGCCCTTTGTACGAAAGGCTTACTGAGAATTCTGATCCTCCCGGGGATATCGGCTGGAACTTTGAGAAGTTCATCATTTCGAAAAGCGGTGATATTGTGGCAAGGTTCAAAAGCAAGACAGAGCCGGATTCACCGGAAGTTGTTTCTCTAATAGAGACTGAGCTGAGCAAGTAACACAAAGGCTGTCTGCAGAAGAGATTTGCAGACAGCCTCTTTCTTAAATATGTGTACCCGCCTTGATTCTTCAGCAGATCATCTCAGGATCACAAGTTTTTCTGTCCGGGATTCAGAACCTGAGCCGTCAGAGGTGACAAGCTTGTACAGATAAGTCCCGTTGGCAACCACATCACCGTCGCTGTCTCTTCCGTCCCACACTATCGAATTGTTTCCTATTATTGCGGGTGCGATAATCTCCTTTATCAGCCTTCCTCCGACTGTGTAAATGCGGATCTTTACATTATCAGGATTGTCCGAACCGGCTAAAGTGAACATGAAACTTGTTTCACCTCTCATCGGATTCGGATAGTTGTAAAGGTCAATGACGCCAAAGTTATCAGAAACAAGGACTTCAAAATACGCAGTATCAGCTTCGTATTCGTCCTGCCTCACAATCACAGCAAGTTCATGCCTTCCGTTTTCAAGAACGGGCCTGAATATATATTTTCCGCCGGAATTCTGAGCAACCGCATCGGGACCGGAATCCTTTTGCGACTTTCTCGCTATGACAGGATCGCTTACCGAATACGGCAATTGCCTGCCGTTGAGAATTACAGAAACACGCCCCGTGTCATAACTGATTGCAGCGTCGCCGCCTTCAAGATCGGATTCAACCCTGAGTTCCGGATTTCTGCTTACATAGTCACCTGACCGCAATACGGACCCGTCGCTGTAAACAGTAATGTTCACAGGCCTGTAAAGTCTTGCGCTGTACAACGGTATGACAATGTCGTTGTTGAATGTATAGAACTCGTTATGCTTGTCGTAAAGTCTCATCTGAACTATTGCATTCATACTGTCTCTGTAATACGGGATCGTGAATTTCTTCGACAGTATTGCCGATGCTCCGGGAGTGAGAACATACTGTGTGGTATCGGAGTAAATGAGATTCGGAATGCTTGCAGACTTCTTATATACGCTGACAATGTAACCGCTTATGTCTGCATAACCAACGTTGTGAATATTGGTTGTAAACTTCAGTTCATCTCCTACCTTATATGTGGACTGCAGTGTAAGGTTGTTAATGTCCCAGGCAAATTCAGAAGCCGGTATGTAGTCCACCGAGATCTGGTTTAGCACAGGCGCAGCGTTGCCGGTAACTGTGTCAAGATCCAGTTTCGCCACAAGATTCAATCTCGGATAGCGGATGGAATTCACAAAACTAAGGTCGGCAAAATCGTTTGATGTCACATCTGAAAACAGCAGATACTGCTGGTTGTCTTCAGCGTCAATTCCGTACACATCAAACTTGATACTGCTGTTTGGCGCAAGTGTCTGAGACCAGGAGAAATTGTTCCATTGCCGCGCAGGACCGACAATATTGTTTATCGTTGCGGATGTCTTCCTGAAACTCACATCCATCACGCTGTTTGATACACCCCAGTGGTCACAGCTTACGCAATGCGGTGCAGGCCTGCAACAGGGGTCAAACATCTCAGAGGCCTGTGATTGCGATGCTCCAAGCCAGCCGATGAGACTCCACGTATGGAAATAAGACATGAGTCCGATAGAATCGCAGTATATGCTTCCGAAAGTGCGGAGCTTTGTCTTCGCATTAGTGCTGAGATACTGGCCACCCGCAAAATATGCGGCATTCAAAAGCATAAGGAAATGAGTTGAATCGTATGTGTTCAGGAAGTTGACCAGCGAATCCGATGAGCTTGCAGTGTTCATCTTGAGATTCTTGAATTCAAGTATTGAGCCGGTCAGCTTCTTCACTTTCAAAAGACTGAGGCCGGTGTTCTTGCCGCCGTCAATATAAACGTTTCTGTTCCCGATGCTGAAGTAGGAAGCTTCTTCGGCATTACTTCCGTATGATCTGATAAAGAGCGTTGCAGGCACTGATGACAGGGTAACTCCTGACCCGTTAAATGTTGCATTCGTCATTTCACTTTGCGGGAATTGTGCGCCCTTTGATTTTTCAATCAGCACATTCTCCGGAACGGTCTCGTTATTGCCGCTCTTGCTTGCAGAACTGTATGAAGGTATTTTATAAATGAAGTGCTGAACTCCCGACCATCCGGTGCTGTCACCGTTGATCACGGCATTTGTTCTCCAGTAGTGAAGCGTGCTGTTATTTCTTACAGGAACAACTGATCTGAACGAAGTGGCGACTCCGGATACTGAAGTTGTGTTGAATGTTCTCAGTGCAGGGGAGCTGAATGCTGAATTAGTGTCAACCTGAACTATGAGTTTAATGCTGTTTCCCGAGCTTGCAATTCTCGGATTTAGTCCTGTGAATGTAACGCTGTCTGTATTTATCACTGCATTGGCAACCGGCTTAAGCGGCACAAACGCCTTGTTCTTCACCGGAATATTAACCGTGATCGTATTATTGGATTTGTCTTCGAGCGGTGTCCAGTTATCCTGATCAAGCGTCACCTGCACATCGTAAGAGCTGATCGAGTCAATCTGAAAAGTATAGCTTAAAGTATCCAGGAATGCAAAGTTCCTTATGACCTCATCCTGTGATTTGTAATTCACATCGTCCTTCTTCAGCTGAAAGCGGACCTTTGTGGAATCGGAAAACAATCCCAGGTTCTTCGGGAAGATGGTCAGTGTCACATATTCACCGACAGTCGGAAAACTGTTTGACAAAGTATAATCAGAATTCGTAACGGAGTATTCAGGCCTCTTGGGAAGTTTCAGTTCGGCCGCAGGATCGCCCAGGAGTGAATAGCAGTTCAGCGTATGCCTTACGTTGAATGATATCGAATCCTTGCTCATGACCTTGTGGGCATACTGCGTGATCTTGCCTGTGCGTCTGTTTGTGTCGTTCCTTAATGAGGTTGTGATGTAAGATCCGAAATCATTTCCGTTCTGCGCGTAGCTCCATCCCGTGGTGCCGACGAAGCCGATAGAACCCTTGCCCGGCAGATATGTGAACTGTTCGCCAAAGCCTCTGTAGTTCGCGAGAGCATTCTCACCTGTAAAGCAAGTCAGACTGAGTACCAGCGGAAGTCTTGTCTCATTCGAGAGTGCGTTTGCATCATC
This sequence comes from uncultured Ignavibacteriaceae bacterium, assembly GCA_964615795.1. GTDB lineage: Bacteria > Bacteroidota > Ignavibacteria > Tepidaquicellales > Tepidaquicellaceae > JADJAH01. The sequence goes on along the minus strand of CAZTQR010000062.1, from coordinate 2,221 downwards.
AAGAGTGATCTCCCAATTATGGCTTCCCGCATGTCCGCGGTAATTTGCAAATGTTGCGCCGCGGTCAATTGAATTGATTGCCGAATCCTTCACATTGTAAGACAGATAACCGGATGAATCAGTCCTGTAAACCTTTACGGCTTCTCCGGATATAGGTGAGGGATTTATGAACGAAACTATGTCAACATTGGATTTGGTCTGATGAGAAATCTGTTCTGTCAGAGTTCCTCCTCCGGTCATGTATATGAAGTTCTTTACCCAGGGCTCTACCGGCTGAGCTTCGTAAGTTATGATCTTGTCAACCACGTTCTGTGCTTCCGAAGTTGTGTAAACAGGGATCCTTCCAATTGCAACCATGTCATAATAGCAGAATGTGCCTATATTGAAATTCGCATAGTAACCGTCTGAGGGAGGGTAACCGTAAACGGGGATAAAATTCCTCGTGTATGTTGAAGTCGAGAGATTCTTCTTCGGATCGAAAGTGCCTCTTCCGAACAGACAGATATAGCTCATCTTGGGAAGCTGCCAGTTGTCATAAACATGCTTGGTGAAATACCTTATCGGCTCAGGACTTTCGAAACCATATCCGAAAATATCATAGATGTCCTCAACTTCAGCCTTGAATGACCTGAAGCTGTCGCGGGTTTGCCTGTAAGCCCTGAGCTGTTCCGCCTGAGTTTCGAACAGCTTGTTGTAGATGATGAGATAATCCGCGCCGTTAGTGGTTGATGCAAGGTCCGGAACCGACCTTTGCTTTATCCTCAGCGGTTTGAGAGTGATGTTGTTGTTTACGGCCACAATCCTCGCATTGCCGTTTGCGGTAAATTTCAATGTATCTGCTGAGAATGAGCTCGAGCTAATTCTCTTAAAATTCTTTACATCATAAATGTTTGCCGGAAGAACGTTTGATCCGCCGGAAACAGAAAAGCGTTTGGATGTAGTATCACTGCCCGTAAGCGATGCATCGATTGCTGATGATGAAAGCGCAAACTTTCTCGGATAGCCGATCTGCATAAGGTCAACGTGCATGAAACTTGTGAATCCTG
>CAZTQR010000062.1:0-1075 GCA_964615795.1 uncultured Ignavibacteriaceae bacterium | reverse complement strand
TTTCTCGGATAGCCGATCTGCATAAGGTCAACGTGCATGAAACTTGTGAATCCTGCTACATGAGTATATCTCAGTGATACCGTATTACTGCCCGATGTGAGCAATGAGCTTGAGAATGTGATGGTTGAATCTATCCTGTTTGCATCATTGGCCTGTATAGTTGCAATGAGGTTGTTATTCACCCTCAGCTCTACGGTATGCTCATTTGTTACGGAGGTGTTTCGCTGTGTCGGATAGCAAAGCACTCTGAAGGTGGCATTCTGCACAGTGCTGCTGAGCATCGGGAGAGTGAACGATTCGCTGAGGGTAACACCGTTGCTCAGCTGGCTCCACATCCAGCCTTCCGCTCTGTACTTTTCGGTGGTCAGAAAGCGGTAATCAGACGCGCTGAAGTTTTCTCCCTGCGTGTAGTAATAATCCTTCTCAAGCTGAACATAGTCCGTAAAAGAAGATGACGAATACGGAGTGGGCGATGTATATGCAAAGTCCTGGTACCGCTGTCCGTTTGCGCCGCCCCAGTCAAGCCAGTAAATGCTTGTGTCTGAATAAGGATTGAAATACTCGTTGAGCGTGTAAGACAAATTGTTCAGATGGTCATAGACCTTTGCGGGGCCGCCGTAATTCCTTGTGCCAAAGAAATCGAGGTAGTCGCCCGGATCAAAAGTCCCGTCCTGCTGTCCGCTGAAATAGACCGGAACTTCAGAGCCTTTGTACATCAGTTTCACAGTCCTCGGATCAACTGTTGCAGGGTTGATTCCTGCATTGGAGAAATCGTTTCTGTCGATCCTGTACATACCGTCCTGCGCTACATAGACTTTCAGATATGTCTTGTTTGGAGTGATCCAGTTATAATTCGTCTGTGCAAACGATGATACGCCGGAAACAAGAAGAAGAATTGCCGACATTAGGACTTTTCGCATATGGTATTGCCGTTTTAATTTGATTTGTTAACGAAGTACTACAAGCTTCTTTGTTTCAGCAAACCTGTTATCGCTTTCCCTTGAAACAAGCTTGTAAAGATATGTTCCGTTTGCAACATTGTCACCGTCGTCATCCCTGCCGTCCCAGTCAATAA
>CAZTQR010000061.1:17759-19348 GCA_964615795.1 uncultured Ignavibacteriaceae bacterium | reverse complement strand
TGTCCGCCGTTTTCGCTTCAAGTGAACTGCTACTTGACAGGCGGGCGGGTTGTTCTTAATACATCCGGAATATTTTAGATATCCGGAATGCAAGTGCAACAATTTCCTAATTTCGAAAACGATTTGGACGTCATTGATTTGATGCTGTATTAATGTCGGACTTTTTCATTTCATCTCAGAAACAGTTTTGTTATTGCCAAGCAGATAAATACCCATACCTGCTATCCCGGCATTCCTGAACAACGAACCGATCGTTTGCATGATGTCCGGTACGGGTAAGAATGTTAATACAAGATTGAGTCCGATGCCCGTGAGGAACAATACAACTGTCCACTGCGGATAATACTTCATGCGCAATAACGGGATTCCGAACATTGCACCGCCAGCTATCATAAGCGCTCCGTTAAAAGTGTAGAATGAACCGAGCCGGGTCCACAGCGTTTCGTAATCCGGTATTCCGTTTTCATTTGCTATAAGTACAGTGTGACTAAAGTAAACGAATGCAAATCCATATAGCACTGCGCCGGTCAGTGATGTGATGGATTGCTTGTCTGAACTTGCAGCATACAGTCCTACCATGATTACCGGTATGGGCAAAAATGCAAGATAGTTCAGCCACAATTGCAGCGGAGAAAACCCGCCTTGCAGCCATTCCAGAACATCGGTAAACGAGTGTAACGCCGGGGCAATCACCGCAACGAGTCCGAGTAATTTGCGTGTTGTTATGTTCATGTGGCGATGCTCCGGAGAATTAGAAATTGAAAATTAAAAATTAGAAATGAAGGATTCCATTGTATTGTGTTTCAGACTGGCTAAATTGTCTCAATCAGGATTTTCAGGATTCGGGGATCTGCGGGATAGTTTCGAACTGATCTTGTGATTCCTATTGATGTTTATTCATCCCTTCCAATTTTGTCATTCTGAACGAGCGTTGCGAAGCAACGTGAAGTGAAGAATCCATTACTAACGATTTCACACTGATGACTTTGAATCCAATGTTCTTATTATGCATTCGTCTGTAAATGGATCCTTCGCTTCGCTCAGGATGACAAAGGACGGCGGGCTTGCTCAATATGACAAAGGCTGGGGACATAGCGAACAGCATTTTGAAGTCAGGCCATCACACGTAAGATCCCCTATTTGTCATCCTGAACAAGTGAGGACGCGGAGCGGACGAACGCAGTGCCTGCCCGCAGAGAGTGCGACTGTTATAGCGCTGCAAACTGGAAGGATCCATTGTAATGTCTGCACTTTGATTTCATTGAATTCAATGTTCTAATTATGCATTCGTCTGTAAAGGGATCCTTCGCTTGCTCAGGATGACAAGATTCGGTCGGGTTGAATCTATGCATTAATCTCAACTTCCTTGTTTGTCATCCTGAGCGCCTGCCCGCAGAGTGCGTGCAAGGTTCACGGCTGCAGGCGGGAAGCGAAGGATCCATATGTAAACCTACCCACTATTGTCGAAGTTGAAAACGCTATGCTGAATTTCGACATTGCCACTTCATCTGCTCAGTTGATACTTCCCGCCTGAAGCGATGAAACATGAACACTCTATGCGGGCAGGCCCGCCTGCAGCTTCATGGCAC